>WJIM01000408.1 GCA_014730285.1 Candidatus Zixiibacteriota bacterium | reverse complement strand
CTATATCAAGCGGCTCTCTGCCCTGTCTCTGACCCGGCGGGGTATGATATACCTGCGCCATGGCTGTGGACGCAATCATTAAGACCGCCAGGATCATTGCGATCGTTATTGTATGCCTTTTCATTTTGATCACCTCTCTATATCCATTTCTTATCATTATTTCTTATTTCTTCCACCGTAGCCCTCGGGACGATCCACTTCAGGCTTTTTCGGTAACAGATCATCCGGGATAATCTTGAGATCACGGTGGAACTCATAGTCATCTCTATCCGGATTGTAATTCCAGGGCTGATAGGCCCAATCGAATCTGACACGGAAATTGTCATAGTCAATTGAGGTTACCCGCAATTTGGCATAGTGATTATCCCAGGTCCAGATTATATAAGTATGGCCAAGAATAATTTCCTCATAACCGATTTCACTCCATCCATCGGCTGGAGCCCAACCAACATCATCTAAAGAGCCTGTATAACCATAATCCTGAACGTCTGTCATGTCATCGGCAACATTTATAAAGAAAGTCGGGGTTGGTTCTCCAAAAACATCATCAATAACGGCGTAATCGAACCAAACATCAGCTTCCACATCATCACCATCTAATATACTGCCCTGGCTAAAATCAAAGGCCGATTGAGGCTTATTTGTGAAGTAATCATAAGCTCTAACATTGAAACCTTCCGGGCGCGGTACGTCATAGACAGTCTCGTATGAAAGCTCGGATTCGATCCCGTTGAAGCCAACCGAGGTGATAGCATAGTAGTAAACATCGCCGTTATCCGCCGAATTATCCACAAACGGCGGAGCATCCGCCTCGCCCAGCCAGTCGTACTCGCCAAATTCTGTCAGCGAACGATAGATCACGTAGAAATCGGTCTCCTCATCCTGGTTCTCTATCCACCACAGGGTCACCTCATCGTCGCCCGTTTCGGAATAAAGCCCACGGGGAACGGCCGGAGGAGTATCCTCTCCGATAATATAACAATCTTCACAATCATCACAGCCGGAGATAAAAGCCGTTCCCCATGCCAGAAGGATTAGCCCAAAAAAAACTCTTGATAACAATACCGAAATATCTTTGAAACTTTTCATTTCCCAAATTCCTCCGTATTTTGTCAATTCGTCAGGCAATTATATTGCAAGCCCTGTGCCAATTACTTTCATCCGAATAAATACATTAGCATCATATTTTCATACAATAACTTACAGTCTACACTTAAAGCACTTTATTACGCACGTCAAATATGTCAATATAAGCCCTGCACATTAATTGTGCAGCATAAAAACATCATGCATACTTTTTGTGTATGCCTTTACTGTTCAAGCCCATGCAAATTAATAGATTTACAAAGTTTACTGATACGATAAATTTTATCTTGATTTAATATATTTTGGGCCTATATTAAGCTAAACAGCAGATTGGATACACACCATTGCAGGAGGAATTAATGCTCAGGCGTTTTTCTGCCCTGGCATTCGGCATACTAATCATCATTAGCATAGCTCTCCCCTCACAGCTTTACGGATATGAGAGGGATACGCTGTTCTATGACAATTTTTCCAGCGGTTCCATGGAAAACTGGCAGCTTATTCTGGGAGAGTGGGCTATTGATGACGCTAAGATGTGTATGCTTGAATGCGGCACATGAGGGGGCGGTGCGAGAACACAAACCGTGAGTTTGTTTACATGGGATCAGGGGCTGATAATCAAGGCAAATTCGATTCTTCTGGCTTACGAGCCGGACAAGCTGCGAAGCATAATCTGGTTCGATAATAATGCCAATTCCATACTCATGCGCTACAGCTTAGACAGCAATCATCTGGCGATGGTTGCCATTGTCGGCGGCGAGGTGGTAATCGAAGACAGTGTATATATCGAGACCGAAGAATGGAACGGCACAGACGGCCTCTGGCATGAGCTTTCGATCGAGTTGATTGGAGATCAGCTTTACGGCCTGCGTGATGAAAAGGTACTTTTCGAAGTCACCGACAGCAGGTTATTGAATTATACGCATACCGGATATATAGAGCTTTCCGGATTGAATGCGCAATTATGCTTTGATGACATTTCCATTGTCTCGCTGGTCGAACCGCCGGTTTTGTGCGGTGACGCCAATAATGATGAGGCTGTTAATGTCAGCGATGCGGTGAATGTGATAAATTATGTATTTATCGGCGGTGATCCGCCGAATCCGTATGAGGCCGGCGATACCAATTGTGATGGTACCGTCAATGTCTCCGATGCCGTCTGGATCATAAATTACGTTTTCATTGGTGGAGATTCTCCGTGCGACACTGACGGAAACGGTGATCCGGATTGTTAGTCATGGCATTTTAATACCTCCCTTATCCCGCCTTTGAGCAAATCTCAGGCGGGATTTTTTATGCCATGATTAATAATTTATGGTATGAATTTCAGGACATGGAGGCCATAAGAATCCCCCATAAAGATGATTTTATCACGAACCAGAACATCTCTTGTTCGGGCATCAACACCCCGTGTATAATGAGCTACGGGATGAACTTTTGCGGGATCAGATATATCTAAAACATGAACGCCGCCATTTCGGGCTCTATCGGCGACATAAAGATAATCACCCTCAACAAAAACGCGGTAGACATTGCCAATGTCTGTGCAATCGCCGAGGAATACGGGATTTTCCGGATCGGCTACATTATAAATTTTGATTCCAGCCTGGGAAAAAGCCATATATGCTCGATTCTCATGAAGAAAAATATCTTCTACTGCGTGAGGAGTGTTTACAATGGAAATTTGTTGGGGATTGGATGGTTCAGAGACATCCAGTATTCGAAATTCATTCGAACTACCTACATAAGCATAATTTCCAGTAACCCTTACACAAAACACGCGGTTGATTGAGCCTGGACCGTATTCAGCAACTAACTCAGGATTCGAAACATCCTGCACATTATAAATCAACAGCCCTGCCCTCGCATCTGCAATATACGCATTTTTGCTATCTGCCCAAATATAGGCAGGCACGCCACCAGTACTAACAATTGTTTTTAAAACCGGTTTGAGAACATTGGAGACATCAAAGATTTGGAATGCAAAGCGATAGGTGTCGAACATTAATGCGGGCATATAAACGTATTCGCCCGCCTTGAATATCTCGAAGGATGCTCCTTGTGGTGGATACCAACTTACGATGAATGGTGACGCAGGTTCCGTTATATCGACAATCTGGAGTCCTTCTCCCCACCCGGAAATATAAATATAATTTCCTTCCGTATGCATGCCTTCAGTAGATCCAGGAGAATTGTACTCTCCTAACCAAAAAATGCCCGATCTATGAGGCTGAAAAACATCCAAATAATGAATTGAATCAGGCAAATTTTCAACAATCACTTTAATTCTGCCCGATCTATCGATCTCCGTCATATTGCTTTCCGCAATTACCATAAATGCACCGGGAGTAACACCGCTGTCCTTCAGCACCATCAACCATGGCGAATCAACTTCTATTCTCCATTCGAGTTGAATCGGATCGAAAGAACTCGAAATCTGGATTTGCGGGCTAGTGCCGCCAGAATCCGGGGCGGTCCATTCATTTGGCGTTATTACAATGCTGCCCTCAGGCGGCGGTTCCATTGAATTTACACAGCCAATAATTGGGATAAGAAAAACCAGAAGAAACAGCTTCTTCCATTTCGGTTTTGGCAGAATGACGTTTAATAAATGCATGCAGCAAGTCCCGAATAATGTGGCCCATTATTTAAGGCAACATTTAAACTAAATAAATTGGGCGGCAAAGTCAATAATTATAGCTTTCGCGCAAGATATGCCGTGTAATATATATCCTTATCGCGTTTGGGGCTTTGATAGGCCAAAAATTCGATCCATTTCAAAAGTTCAAAGCCGGTTTTTTCGAGGGTGTCTTTGATATAGTCGAAACTGTGGCGATAAACAGTAATCGCTGTATCCGGATCGGGCTCTTTTGATTGGTCCTCGGGATCAAGTTGATATTTGACGGCTTGCCCCGGCTTGATATCTTCGGCGGTGAAGCCGAAAATGCCCCCCGGCCTGATAATCCGCCCCGTTTCCTTAAAAATATCCGCTATTTCCTCAAAGATCAGAAAAACCGAAAGCGCCAGAGCATGATGAAACGCGTTATATTCATACGGATACGGTATATTTCTCAGATCGTGCTTTTGCAATCCCCAGGTGAAGCCTTTGTCACGGCAGATATCCAGCATCTTCTCGGAAATATCCATTCCGTAAACCTTAAGCCCCGCCCCTGCAAACGGCTCAGAGCCCAGGCCGGTACCGATTCCCATATCAAGAATCGATTCTCCCTGATTAATATATGGATACGCGAGGCCAAAAATTATTTCCGGCCCGCGCCAGTTGTATTCCGCCGCCTTACGGTCGTAAAGATCATCATGATTTCTGTTCATATCACAATTATAAGCCGATTATAGATATATGTGGATATAAAATTTCAATATTATTGAACTCTGAAAAAACATCGATGTTATTCAATACGAAATCCGACTTGATTGATAATATTTGTTGACAGATGAAAATAATTGGTTATCATACAGCGAGTTATACTTATAGCTCCGTTATGGTATACCCTAATTACTGCAATTTATGCGAAGCATGCTTTTAGACAGAATTCTATAATCTTTTCATTGGAGGAATAGGGATGAAGAATATTCTTTTTGTTCTTTTGTTATCCGCGTTAATGCTCGGATTGCTTTTTGGAGCGGATAATGAAGATGGATTCATGGGGCCGAATAATCTCAGAAACAATCAAACCCTGACGCTTTATCAGGAAAACGAAAAGGGTGTTGTCGAATTCGTGCAGGGCGAGCTTATGACTCAGAAAGCTGCCCGAGGCAATGAATTCCAGGCAGCCCTGAGCTTTTTTGAGCAGCATAAAGGCGCTTTCAAAATGGAAAGCCCCGCTGAGGAACTCTCACTTAAAAGGACTGATATCGACTCCCGCGGTAAAATTCATACCCGTATGCAGCAGACATATCAAGGATTGAAGGTGATCGGCGGTGAGATGATCGCGCATTTCACACCTGACGGATCGCTTCGAACCGTAAACGGCAATTATGAGCCGTATATAGAAATCGATCCCAGCCCGAATCTCCTGAGTCCGCAGGCTGTTAATATCGCCTACGATGATTTGCTTCAGGATTTTGGCGAGGGCAAGCCGGGCGAGATGGAACTTGTGGTTTTCCCCTGGGAAGATGAGACCTATCTGGCCTGGAGAATATTTTTGTATTCCGACACCCCTATGGGACGCTGGGAGTATTTTGTAGATGCCAAAACCGGGGAGATAATCTACAAGGCTAACCGCATCATGAATGAAAATGATGTCGGTACCGGCACCGGCGTTATGGGTCTCCCCCGCAATCATATCGATACCGATTACACCGGTTCAACCTATCAAATGAAAGATTTTACGAGGCAGTTGAATAATAATCCGCATGGGCATGATGGTATGATGCCGGGCGGCAATTATATTCAGACCAATATCGCGGGGACCGATCTACCCGGATCGATCGCCACTGATGCCGACAATGTCTGGGGCACTACCAGCACTCAACAGCCCGCGGTTGACGGGCATGTCTATTCCGCTCTGGTTTACGATTATATGGTTCATCATTTGGGCCGTAACGGTTACAATGACGCCGGCGCCAGTATGCTGACCATCGTAAATTACAGCGGAGATGGCAATAACAACGCCTACTGGGACGGCAGCAGAATCGTGATCTGGAGCTGGGGTTCGGGATGGCGCTCTCTGGCTGGATGTCCAGATGTAATCGCTCATGAATGGGGTCATGCAATTACCGAATACACCTCCGGACTGGTATATCAGAAAGAGCCGGGAGCATTGAACGAATCATTCTCGGATATGATCGGGGCGGCGTTTGAATTTGCGCACGATACTCTCGATACACCTGACTGGCTTATGGGTGAAAATGGCCAGACCTCGGGTGATGGATTCCGCGACATGGAAAATCCGCATAATGAAACCGATCCGGATTACTACGGCACTTCCGATCCGTACTGGATTGATGTAGAAAATTGTACTCCCTCGCCGTTCAATGATTACTGCGGAGTACATACCAACAGCGGTGTGGGCAACAAGTGGTTCTTCCTGCTCTCGGACGGCGGTACACATCATAGTGTAACCGTAACCGGGATCGGAGTTCAGAATGCCATGTCGGTGGCATACCAGGCCAATGCCTATTACTGGACCTCGTCCACTGATTATCATCAGGGTGCGCTGGCAACTATCTCCGCGGCATTAGATCTGGATTCAACCGGTACCTGGGCAACGCAGGCCGCCAATGCCTGGAATGCGGTGGGTGTTTCCACACCGGGACCTTCGGTCACTTTTGCCTATCCCAACGGCGTCCCGCAGACATTGATACCGGGACAATCCACGACCTTCGAAGTTGATGTAACCGGATTTTTGGGCGGAACACCTGTCCCCGGTTCAGGTATGCTGCACTATCGAATCAACGGCGGCACATATACCTCGACTTCAATGACGGAAACATCACCCAATAATTACGAAGCCACTCTGCCGGCCAGCAGTTGCGACAGCATAGTAGAGTTCTACGTATCCGCCGATGAACAGTCGAGCGGGTCATATAACGATCCCGACCCCTCCTCCCCGCATTCGGCAATCGTGGCTACCTCGGTAACTACAAGCTTCGAAGATAATTTCGAAACCAATCAGGGCTGGACAGTTTCGGGAAGCGTTTCCGACGGCGCCTGGGAGCGCGGCGTCCCGGTCGGAGGCGGTGACCGCGGAGATCCCGCCAATGATTTTGACGGCTCCGGGTCATGTTATCTTACCGATAATGTGGATGGCAACTCCGATGTGGACGGCGGCACGACGACATTGATCTCCCCCGCCTTCGACCTGTCGGCCGGGGACGGCAAGTTCCATTATGCGCGCTGGTTCAACAATGTTGCCGGGGCGACGCCATATACCGACGTTATGGAAATATATATTTCAAACAATGACGGGCTTTCCTGGACTCTGGTAGAAACTGTCGGCCCCACCGGCTCCGAAGTGGAAGGCAGCTGGTATGAAAAGAGCTTCTGGGCGGGTGACTTCGTAACTCCCACAAATCAGATGAAGCTCAGGTTCGATGCCTCCGATCTCGGCGACGGTTCTGTTGTTGAGGCTGGTGTTGATGATGTCTGGATTAGGATTTACGAATGCTATGACTCCAGCCTGGTAATCGTTACCGACACTCTCCCGGACTGGACGATGAGTATGGCCTACTCCCAGCAGCTCGAACATCTGGGAGGCACAGGTGAAATCAGCTGGACCGATAAGAACAATGATTTGGTCGGAACCGGGCTGAGCTTATCAACAGGCGGTATGCTTTCGGGCACGCCCAATGCGACCGGTGAGATCATATTTACCGCGCATGCAGAAGATGAGCTCGGTGAATTCGATGAGAAAACATATTCGCTCACAATAAACCAGCCGGTTGCAATTTCAACTTCATCCCTTCCGGACTGGACCGCGCAACATTCATACCAGCAGCAACTTGAATACACAGGCGGAACATCGCCCTATGCATGGTCCGATAAGTACGGCGACCTGGATGGCACCGGGCTTAGCCTGAACGCTGATGGTATGGTTACAGGATCTCCGACCTCGGCAATGACGATTGATTTCACGGCCGAGATTAGCGACGCGGCCGGTTCGACTGATGAGATGGCTTATCAGTTCGAAATTAATCCGGCGGTTAATATCCTGACCGCATCAGTTGCCGACTGGACCGAGGGAATAGAATATTCAGCTCAGCTTAATGCGACCGGCGGTACCGGAACACTTGACTGGAACGATTTTGATTTCGGACTTGAGGGTACCGGACTTAGCCTTTCGCCAGCGGGCCTTTTATCCGGCACACCTAATGCATCCGGGCCAATCAGCTTCACGGCGCGGGCAATCGATGATGTCGGTGCGAATGATGCTAAAGAATATAATTTCACAATCAATCCAGCTGTCGTTATCTCGACAGGAAGCCTGCCGGAATGGACTGTGGGTATGGAATATGAACAGCAGTTAGAATCGACAGGCGGTACCGGAAGCGTAAACTGGAGCGATTCCGACAACGGTTTGGACGGCACAGGACTCACCCTCTCGCTGGGAGGCGCTGTTTCGGGAACGCCCTCGTCAACCGATCCGATCAGCTTCACGGCACATGCCGAGGATATTACCTCATCATCGGATGAAAAGCTGTTTGAGATTACGATCAATCCGGCGGTGAATATCACCACCGACCTGGTTCCTTCCGGTCTGGTCTCCGAGGCATATTCTCATCAGCTCGAGTCCGAAGGCGGAACTATGCCGCTGGCATGGACTGATCTCAATAATGGTCTGGACGGCACCGGGCTTTCGCTGTCCACAGACGGCCTTCTCTCAGGAACTCCGCCCGATGCCGGCATATACACATTTACCGCACAGGTTATCGACGCCGCGGGAAGCGCAGATCAGCAGGAGTTCAGCGTGAATATTGGAGTGCCCTATATTTGCGGTGACGCTAATAATGATGAAGAGGTTAATGTCTCCGATGCTGTGTTGATTATAAACTATGTCTTTATGGGTTCCAGTCCTCCCGATCCACTGGAAGCAGGCGATTCCAATTGTGATGCCAGCGTTAATATTTCCGATGCGGTGATGTTAATCAATTACATCTTCGTTGGAGGAGAATCCCCCTGCGATCCCAGCGGTGACGGCAATCCTGACTGCTAATCATCAATATCATAGTTAAGAAATTAAACCCGGCATCTTATGCCGGGTTTTTTTCATTAATTTGCTTGACGAATAATCTGGAATATATATACTATCTTTGGAGTTATACTTTGTTTTCGACACCCAAGCAGGCTTTTATGGAAATTTAAAGAAGCTCATCATTGTTTTAAAATGGAAAACGCAGTGATAATTTATATAGAATGGGAGGACTGCTATGAAAACCATAAGATGCCATCTTGCTATTTTAGCTTTAATTCTGCTATTAGCTGCCGCAATCAATCTGCAGGCGGACCCGAATGATCCCGGCATTCCCGATACTGTAAAAATTACAGGCGGGCCTTTGGTTGTGGGAAGATCTATGCCAATTGAGATGACAATTGTCAATGATGAATTGCTGGGAGGATTCAGTCCCGGATTTGTGATGGATGTCTTCGACAGCGGATTTGCAGCATTCGATTCAATAGTGTTTGTCAACCGCATGAGTGATCCAACCATTCTTCCGAACAGAGTATACAGGATTTATGACACTGCATCATTGGGAATACCTCCGGATTCACTTTTGATATACTGCACTCTATTTGGCGGTATGCCTCCCCTGCCAACCGGAAATACGCCGGTTGCAGAGATTTATTTCACCGGATTGCAGGCCGGATATATGTACATGGACAGCGCATTTTTGCCTCCGGCGGCGCCCTTTATTCTGACTACTGCTGGAGGAAACAGTATTTACCCTCAATACTATACCGAACCGATCGAGGTTATCGAGGGTACGATCCCACCGGAGATCTCCGTCCCGGAGCAGAACATGCGGGATATTGCGGGAAATGTAATAGAATTTGATGTTAGCGCTTATTCCCAGGAGGGATTTCCCATCTCGCTTGAGTTGTGCGAAATGACTTCTTTTGATGACTCCTCGATTGTTCCGGAAAATGCTCCCCAATTCGATTCGGACAATCCCGGTGCTTTCATATGGCAGCCATCCTCGAATGACATAGGAATCTGGCTATCAACTTTCCGGGTATGCGACTCCGCAGGCCTGTGCGACACAGGCAGGGTTGAAATCCAAATACTGGAAGACTCATCATATATTCTATCCTTTTCCATGAGTGAAACTGAAGGTGTTTGTGATGCCAATAGTATTCTGCATGGGAACTTCGATTCCGATCCTTACAACGAGATATTCGTTTCCGCAATTGGCTACTATTATTATCCGACAGCGGAACTTTATGATTTTCAAGCTCCCGAAAGCTTTGTAAAAGCCTATGAATTGGAGGATCAGGGCGCTCCAAAACATGCTCCCCAGAAGGCATATCTAAATTCCGATGAATATTTGGATGTATGCCTGATGAGGGGTTACGGGCCGGACTGGAGCCTGGTGCTGTTTGAGGGAGACGGGAGTAATAATTTTGCCATGACCGGTATTTCTAATGACGGAAAATATTGTCCGGGATCCGCTCTTGGTGAATTTACGGGGGATAATTATCTGGATTATGCCGGTGTTTATACAAACGGTTTTAAAATTTATGCCGGAGACAGTGCCGGAGCATTTGAAGAGGTAAATGATGTTCTGACCGGAGCTGTTTCCAAATCGATAAATAGCGCCGACTTTAATTTGGATGGATATGACGACCTAGCGATCGGTACCGAAAACGGTGTGAGCATCCACATTAATAATGGCTTGGGTAATTTCAGCCTGCTTCAAACATATTCCCAGACATACGGCTCGCTGGAGATAGAAGTTACGAATCAGGGCAGCGATTTTAATGATGATGATATATATGATCTATGCATCTCTACTCCAAGCGTGGGAGGCGCTCGAAGCGAGATGATTCTATATTTTGGAAATGGAGATGGAACCTTTGATCAGAGCCCATTTCAATCGATAAGGGGTCAAGTCTTCGGCAATTGTGTGGGTGATTTTAATTCCGACAACAAACTTGACATTGCCTATGTGAATGGCTCTCTTGAGTATGCGGCCATCAAATTCGGTGATGGCGATGGCGGCTTTACCAATGAAATTAGATACAAAATTCCTCACAAAAATCCAAGGTTCATAGACTGTTTCGATATCGATCTCGATGGCGATCTCGATCTTGCCATCATCGCCAATGCCAGCGCTCAGGGAATCTCTCTTTTCTCTCTGTATAACCAGCTTAATCCCCAGGGGTATGCCCAAAGCGATATAGATTTTAATGCTATGGGAAATGCGTCGATTGATCTGCTTTCTCCGCAGGGCGGAGAACTTAATCAAATCAAAAAGACAGTACCCTCGGGCGAATACTATGAAGTTAACCTTGATACAGACGATATTATAGACCATCACGCCGAGCTCAATGTCGTTGAAAATGGAGGCTATGATTTGACCGTTAGGCCGCGGCCGAATCAGCCGCAGGGCGGCTCATTCAGCCTCGACTATCAAGTTGGGGATGAGGTTTTCAGGCTTGCCAGAGATATCCCAATGACTGCCGGAGGCTATAATTTCAATCTGCAATTGGATGAAAACCCGGATGTGTTACCCCGCTCAGGCAAATTCATAAGATCGGCTCATCCGATTTTCAGTTGGTCGGGAGAGGGTGATTATGAATTCGAATTTGCTTCAGATATCGATTTTCAAAATGTTATGGAAAGCGCCGTTGTAAGCGATGGCTCACACGAATTGTCTTCAAATCCCGAAGTTACTGACACCACCGCTTATTTCTGGAGGATCAGGCCGGTTGGGAGCCCGGAATTCGACTGCCGCTATGTTGTAAATCTCCTGCCCGCACCATCCACAAATTGCGGCGACACGAATTCAGATTCATACATTAATGTGAGTGACGCTGTAATTATCATAAATTATGTGTTTGTTTCCGGCGCAGCACCTGATCCCTATGAAAGCGGGGATGTCAATTGTGAGGGAAATGTAAATATCAGCGATGCCGTATGGATCATCAATTATATATTCATTGGATCCTCTATGCCCTGTGATCTTGACGGTGACGGCAATCCCGACTGTTGATGTTTAATAAATAATATAGATGCATAGATAATCCCGCCCGGATAATCCGGGCGGGATTTTTATTCTGGTTTGGAAAGTTCGTATTCCTTGATTTTCAGGCGCAGGGTATTGCGATGGATTCCCAGAATATCGGCGGTTTTATTGAAGTTCCAGTCGGTGAAATCGAGAACCTTTTCTATATGCCCCTTTTCCACCTCCTGAATGCTCGGAATTTCGCTTTCGGTAAAATACTTATCCGTCTTAGCCGGATGATCTTCCACTGAAAGAGGCAAATCGGAAGCATCGATAACATCACCTCGCAGCAACACTACCGCCCTTTCGATAACATTGACAAGCTCGCGGACATTGCCCGGCCAGCCATAACGCAAAAGCTGATCCTTGGCTTCGGGAGTAATACCGGAGACCTTTTTGTTTAGCTTTTTGCTGAAATGTTCGGAATAATGGTTTACGAGAGATATGATATCCTCGCGCCGGTCACGAAGCGGCGGCAGTTCGATATTGATAACATTTAAGCGGTAAAACAAATCCTCCCGGAAGTTGCCCCTCTCCATCTCCGCTTTCAGATTGCGGTTAGTAGCCGCAATAATCCTCACATCGACATTGATCGGAGTATTTCCGCCAACCTTCTCAAATGACTTCTCCTCGATTACCCGCAGGAGTTTGACCTGGATATTAACCGGTATTTCACCGATCTCGTCCAGAAAAAGCGATCCCCGGTCAGCCAGCGAAAACTTGCCTTCACGCGCCGCTGTTGCTCCGGTAAAGGCCCCTTTAGTATGTCCGAAAAGTTCGGACTCAAGAAGATTTTCCGGTATTGCTGCGCAATTGATAGTAACGAAGCTGTTTTCGGCACGTGGCGATTTGCCATGGATGGCATGCGCAACCAGCTCCTTGCCTGTGCCCGATTCACCTGTAAGCAGGATGGTTGTATCGGCGGAAGCCACCGAGCTCACGGTCGAGAGTACCTTGCGCATCGCCTTACTGTCGCCTATCATCGAAAAATCGCCCAGATTTTCCTTCAGCTCCTCCTTCAGGATCCTGTTTTCCTTCAAAAGGAAGTGCTTCTCCCCCGCTCTTCGAATCAATTCCAAAAGCTCATCCAGATTGACAATCGGCTTGGTAATATAATGGTATGCTCCCACCTGCATGGCCTGAACCGCAGTCTCGACTGTACCGTGAGCAGTAATCAAAATAGCCTGCAATTCCGGATCGATTTCCTTCAAGCTTCGAAGTAACTCAATACCGTCCATGCCGGGCATCTTCTGATCCAGAAGCGCGATTTCGAAATTCCCGGCTTCATATTTCTTGAGGGCCTCATCCCCGGAGCCGGCAGTCTCTATTTTGTAGCCTTTTTTAGAAAGAAAATCGCCCAGCATTTCACGCTGGCTTTTCTCGTCATCGACTATCAGTATTCGCAATGAAATCATAATTTGTATATTGAACTCAATCTATTAATTCAAATTTTACGATAACATGAGCCTTAATTGTTTTGCGTCCTTCGAAAACGTTTTCGCTCTCTGAGGATACATTTCCGACCAAAACATTTAGGCCCGCATTTCCATATTCGATCGGCCTATGATACGGCGTACGTGTCAGCTCTTCTATGGACAGCACTTTGCCGAGCTTTAGCCCGTAAAATTCTGCCATCCCCAGAGCCTTGTCCTTTGCTTTCTTAAGCGCATTCTCTCTGGCCTGCTGATGGAGAGCTGACGGATCGGAAATCTCATAAGCCAGCCCGCCGATATTATATATTTCAGTACCGATTAAGGCGTCAACAAGCGGTTCATAATCCTCGATATTATTAAGCGTTATGCGTACGTTTCGGGATATATTGAAGGCCTCGACTTTATCCACCTTCCCGTCCTGATAGTCATAAACCGGATTAAGTGTAAAGCTCGAAACTTCGACATCCTTATTCGAGATCGAATAGAGCTTGAATATCTCCTTCACTTTTTCGATTTTTTGGTCATTTATGTCCTTAGCCGCATCAAGGTCTTTATTGCGGGTTTGGATCATAAAGGAAAATGTTACCTGATCGGCATCGGCAACCACCTCGCCTTCGCCGGAAACGTTTATATATCGGCTGTTATCCGCCTGAGCCAGAATTCCGGGACAAACCAGAAAGATAATCCCGATTATAATGCCTGCTAACCTTGTCATTACACACCTCCATTTAAATCTATCTTCCAATAGATAGACAACTGAAGGGCAAAAATCATCAAAAATATTTATAATGTGAAGTATAAAAAGATCAGGCTACCGACTGCGAAAGCAGGCTGGACAAATCCTGCTTGAAATTCAATCCAAGGTCTTTCTGCAATTTCATAGCGTTGATAAAGACCATGGCCGGATCAACCGGATAGCCCTCGTGGAATATGGCTTCCGGGTATTCCCAGATTCTGTGCAGATAATTGGAATATATATTTAAAAGCAGGTCAAGAATAAACCAGTCCTCCTTCTGAAGCTGTCCCCTGATAAGAACCAGCTTTTCACGCGCATACAGCTCGTATTCCCGTCCAAGATGGTAGTATTCATCTACGAGCTTTCTGAAACGATTGTCGATTTCACCGCTTTCGTAATAATTGAAGAGGTCATTTTTGGAAATACCGTAACGATCCAAAGCCGTTTGCGGTATAAAAATTACGCCGTCTTTGGTACTGGAAAGATCATTGGCGATATCTGTTAAGGTATGCGTTATAAAGAACAACGCCGCCAGGTCTTCCGAAAGAAACTCCGGCTTAAAATGCAGCGTGTAGCCTTCACCATGATTCTGGGAAGCCATAATATGCACATAATTATACATACTGGCGCCGTAGGTCCAGCGGCAGTAATCATTGAATGTTTTCTCATCGGCCACAGTGACATTATCGAGATGGTAGTTCAGGGCATTGCTGAAATCCTGCCAGGGATGCGTGGGCAGATTGAATTTGCTGAATGAGTCGGAGAGCGCCAGGCAGACATCATGGTCATGGCATTTGCCCTGACGGGCATCCTCCACCATGCCGTGCCATTCCTTTATCATGGCCCTGGTTTCGTCTTTATTGAGGCTGTCGATTGTGCTTTCCCCCAGCGAATCATGAACTTTATCTATAATAATCCTGAATGATGCCAGAGTAGCGGCAATCGCATTTTTCTTATCTTCCGGCAGTATGCTGGCGGCCAGAAGCGGGTATTCCATTCCTATATGCTTTAATGATCTGCAATATTTATAACTGTTCTCTAACTCCATGTATCACCTTCCTGATTTTACAACTACCATACGAAAAAAACCCCGATTATATTGGATGTCATTAATCCACATTACTATTTTTTATACAGGGCAAATAATTATGAATGAAACTCGCCATTACATTACTGTGAATAAACCGGGCGGGATTATATAAGTTCCCATTTGATAATTATTTAACCGTATACTAATTACTTCCGGAAAAATCAACAAAAAACCCGCCCGAGGTTTCTCGGGCGGGTTGCGGCTAAAAAGATTTTTCTATTGTTGAAGCGCGCATTGCGGAGCAGGCGTCCCCATGAAGACATGATTCAAAATAACAATGGCATCGGTTACATTAACTCCGCCGTCCCAGTTTGCATCTCCCGCAGCCATTGGATCGGGAGCCGGGCTGTCATCTACGAATATATAATTTATTACGTATATCGCATCGCTTACATTTAGTTTACCGTCACGGTTTGCATCCGCGCAAACCTCTTCCAGATCGGAATGATAGAGCAACTGACCGTCACTTTGCTCGGCAGTATATTTGAGGAAGTACAGGTCTTCCAATCCTTCTGCCGAACCGCCCTTCTGGAAGGGATTGATCGGATTCCCGAAATAGTGCATCAGGTTAACACCGCTCAAAGCGAATTTATCGGACAGGCAAATCTGCCAGTCGGTACAACTGGCCGGATTGGCCGGATCGCAGTCGTAGTTCCAGCCTGTCGGTATATACTGATTACAGTCCATACAAACATCACAGAT
>WJIM01000407.1 GCA_014730285.1 Candidatus Zixiibacteriota bacterium | reverse complement strand
GGAGTCTTATGTGCGGCAGCAGACCGGGCATAATCTCGATCAATCGATTTATTTACGGCAAATGCCGTCGCCGACAGCAGAAAGACCGCAATCATGGAAAGAATTAGAAATTTTTTAGTCATTGCATTCTCCTTTGAGCTGATTTTGTAAAGGCAAGAAAAAGTTGCCGCATTCCACAAGGATAGACAGGAAGGCGGCAGCAATTACAAATTCATAATCCTCCTTCCCGCAGATTACCTGTCGTTAGTTGTTGTGCTTTATTTCAGACTTATAAATACAATAAATCTATTTATAACAAGGCGATAGTTGTTGGGTCTCAGGCCTGTTTTTACCTTACCTGCTCAGCGGTGATGGGTAATATTAGAACCATTTTAATCAGTGTGCGGTCGTTTCGATTAACTATGAATATTTTAATTATCGGACTGCCATTTGTCAAGCATAATTCCAGAGCTGTTACAAGGTTATGCATGATTCTCCGACAGCTCCTGTCATTTTGGAGTCAGATAGTTCTTGACTAAAACAAACTCAATTTCTACTTTGGAATTTCTTTTTTGCGTATTCAGATAAGGACTATTGATTATGAGAACTCATGTTGATTGTATCGCCTGCAAAGTTAGGCAGGCCGCGGATGTTATCAAGGGGGCGACAGATGATCCCCTCCTGCAGGAAAAAGCGCTCAAAACCATGCTTGGGATAATCTCAGGTCTTTCGTTTGAAAGGTCCCCGGTGGCGATCCGCCGTGATGTGGAAAATGTTGTCAAGGACATACTTAAGGTCGATGATCCGTATTTGAAGCACAAAGAATTCTCGAATCGCATAGGAAAGCTTCTCTATCCCGAATTGAAAAAGATCGTCAAAGATTCGGATAATCCCCAGAAGACCGCGATTAAACTGGCTGTAACCGGGAATATCATCGATTTCGGGATGTTCAAATACGATGAGGTCACCGAGGAGAAGGTACGCAAGACCGTGGAGAGCGCCATGGAGCTGCCATCATCGCTCGATGATTCGGATAAGCTGATAGAGAGAATTGATAAGGCCGAGGATATCTGGTTTATCGCAGATAATTGCGGAGAGTTGTTCTTCGACCGGGTGCTGATCGAGGAGATGCCGACCGAGAAGATCACTGTTGTTGTGCGCGGGAATCCGATACTCAACGATGCTACATTGGCCGATGCAGAGTTTACGGGATTAACTGATATAGTGAAAGTTGTTGGTGATGGGTATGATGCTCCGGCATTGATTCTGGAAGACTGTTCGCCGGAGGTGCGCGAGGGCTTTTTCAATGCTGATCTGGTGGTTGCCAAAGGTCAGGGCAATTACGAGGCCTTAAGCCTGGTCGAGCGTGAGATATTTTTCCTGCTGATGGTCAAGTGTCATGTTGTGGCCGATGATATCGGCTGTGCTGAGGGCGAGATGATTATCAGGCGCGGGGGAGTTTTTCGGCAGTAAAGCGGGCCGATCCCCCAACAAAAAGATTGCCTGCTTTTCAAATAATTCTTATCCTCTATTACTATAACCTTTTATGGAAATCTTTGACGACAAATACTGGATGCGGATGGCGCTTCGTGAGGCCGAGAAAGCCTTCGAGCATAAAGAAGTGCCGGTTGGGTGTGTGATCGTGCATGAGAACAAAATCATCGGCCGCGGCTTCAATCAACGCGAGATGCTCAAGGATCCAACCGCACATGCCGAGATGATCGCGATTTCGGCTGCCTGTGATCCTATGGTGAGCTGGCGGCTTGAACACACCGTTATGTATGTTACCATGGAACCATGCCCGATGTGCGCGGGAGCGATTGTGCTGGCAAGGATTCCGCGTCTGGTATACGCCGTTGCCGATCCCAAGGCGGGAGCATGCGGCACGCTTTATGATATTACCAGTGATGAGAGGCTCAATCATACAGTCGAGGTTACCTCGGGCATAATGGAGGATGAGTCGCGGGGATTGGTGCAGGAATTTTTCAAAAAACTGCGGGAGGAGAAAAGTGAAAGCCGATAGATATGAAATTTCCAGATTTGCCATGAGGATTTTGTACACCGGGCTTTTGATCGATGTGGGCGGCGCGGTGGCGCTGTTTTTAATCGGTCTTTACATGGAAAGCCAGGGATACATTCAGATCGCCGAAGCGGGCAGTGTCGATATTCTCGGATATGTGCTCCTGGGAGTCTCAGCGGTAGAGCTTCTGATTGTCATCGTCCTCAAGAAGAAATGGCTTAATCCCGCGAGTCTGGGTCAGACCCCGGTCAGTACGTTCAAGATGCTTAAAGGACGGATCATGACATTGTATCTGATTCTGTTTTTCGTAGCGCTTTCACCCGCGATTTACGGATTCCTGTTTTATCTTTTGAGCGGTTTGCAGGATATGTTTACCCTCATGGCCTGCCTGACGCTTTTGGGGTATCTGATGGTGCGTCCCCGTCCGGAATTCATCGAGAAGCTCGTGGAACCGTTTGAATTCGCGCGGGTATCATCAGATTCCGATTGACATTGAGAATTTGGCATATATCAATATAGACCATATATAGAATAACGGAGAGGTGCCGGAGCGGTCGAACGGGGCGGTCTCGAAAACCGTTGAACCTTCGGGTTCCCAGGGTTCGAATCCCTGCCTCTCCGCTTATTTTTTCAAATTATTGGAGCTTCAGTATCTAAGGAGCTTTGATAATATATTCTCCGCACTTCTATATTTATAACTCGCCTCTTTTTCAGAATATTGTTTACAAAAATACCCCCTGAAATCCCATATATGTTGTGGATTATACTCTCCAACCCTTGTGATGTGGGTTAAGGGATTTATAACCGTAAGTCTTTTATTGTTTTCTGTTGTCTTTAATAGTCTGTTGTATTGGCACATAATTTGAGGCAATGGAACATAGGGATTGACAGTTTATAAAAACAGACTTAATCAGTTTTATTTCCTGTGAGCGGGATGGGGCCTTATTCAACTCGTAATCGTGGGCAGGCTTTCTTTCTTACCAGGAATCCAATTATGGAAAATTCAGTTTGGTTTTTTTCAGATTTAAAAGAAACGTAATAAGTGATTTACCTCGTCAGGGATGCTATAACAAAGTTTAACTTATTTTTTCTACTGAAACAATTTTCCGGATACGGAAAATCGAAGGGAGGTGAAGTTCAAAATCTTTGCACTATTATACTTTTTTAACAAATAATTAATTCCCGCAAACCCTTTGACCAAAGGAAAAACAAGAAAGCAAATCAGATCTGCTTTCGAAAAGGAACATGGGGGTCAAATGAAAAATTCTAAGTTATTTCAAATTATGGTCTTCGTAATATTATTATGCCTGTTTCCATCCATAGTTTTTGCCACCATTCTTGAAGTTACTCAGCCCGTAAAGGTGACAGACAATTCATACTATGAAAGAGGACAAACGATAGTCTATGACGGTACATATTACTGGCTGTTTTATGGCCGTTCAGCAACTGTAACCGGAAATTACCAAAATGATGATCCGGATGTGCATGATTACCAGATTTATTACAAGAAAGCTACCACTGTTGATGGGCTGGCCTCTGCTGCGGCGATGTCTGTGCCCGGGGCGGCAAATACCTATCTGGGTGAAATCGGCGCCGCTGTATTGGATGGTAAGGTGTGGACATTTGCCGCTGTCCCGTCCACAAATTATACGGGCCGCAAGAGTCTGTATGGATGGTACAGTTCTGATGGAGGATCCACCTGGACACAGGTGGCCGATCTTGCCGATAATATGCCTGATGGTGCGGCGCATCATGATGAGACCGCCTTTGATGGCAAGCTATACATAATGGCGAATTATCCAGATGGCAATTCCGGATGGTATACCAAATATACCGCCGACCCGACTGCCTCAACGATTACCTGGAGCAGCTATATTCCGCTTAATTCGACATCCAACCTGATCAATGGTACGGGTCATTTCTTCGTTGACGGAAGCGATCTGTATATCGGCATACTGAGGACATCTCCCAGTAAGGACAACAAGGTTCTGCAGTATAATGCCTCACCGGAATCCTGGAGCGAACTTGGCACGGCCTCCTCTACAGGATGGGATGCCACTCTGTTTAAGGCTGGCTCTGACTATGTCTTTGCACAGGCTCCATATACTTCCGAAGGCGGAGGACGCCAGTACATTATTGCCTGGGCAGGATCAAGCCCCTCGACCGTATTAGGCGGATCATCGCATGATGTGGTGGAGGGCCGATATGGTGACAATACCTGGATCGATATGTGGCCGATTGGCTTTACCGACGCCGGCGGTAGCAGTTACCTGTTCTATACGTCGGAAAGAGATCAGCCTGGCCAGGAGGGAACCGGAAATATCTGGTATCTCGAGGTCGACTGGGATGTATATTACGACCATTACACTTATATCCAGGAAGCAGTGGATGCGATCACATCAAAATCAACTGCAGATACCGTATCACTCGCAGCCGGCACTTTTACGGCTTATGATAGAGCATTAGCGGTAATAGATGTTCCAATGACATTAATGGGTGCAGGGCAGGCTGATGATGGATCCGGTACTATTCTTGATGGTGGAACCTATGGACAGGGTGTTGATAATACCGGACTTGGTACCGCCTGGCCGCGTGCCATAGTGGTTCAGTCCGATGATGTGGTCCTGAAAAACATGAGAATTCGAGACTATCAGGGTGATCAGACAACAACCGGAGGTTATGCTATTGTGGCAAGGGCCGAAGCATCATGGGGGGTTACCGATCCCACAATCGATAATTTCCTTGTCGAAGATGTAACCTTTGATGATTGCTATTATGGAGTGCGTGAAAAGAATGTTGTCGATGCACTAGTTCAGAATACTACATATCTGATTAATACCGGCGCCCCATCATATGCGGTTTATATTACAAATTCCACCGGGACTACGGTTAGGGCTAATACATTCGATCAGGCACCTATCTGGGTAACAGATGCGACATATGGCACTATCGGTGGACCAAATCCATCTGATGGAAATGTGCTCACAAACATAATTTACAATGGAATCTGGTATGGTCAGCAGTTTGCCGCAGGTACCTCGTCTGAAAAAGGTTTGATTCAAAATAATACGGTATCAGGCGCGGCCGAGGGCGGAATTGTTGTTTGGAACTGGCCGGGAGAAACGGCGGACAGCATCAGAATTCTGGATAATACAGTGACCGGCGCGGCTGGCGGCTCTGATAATCATGGAGGCATAAGCATCCGACAGGGAGATTTCACAAATATGGTTATCAGCGGAAATAGCTCCACCAACAATGCCGATGATCAACCGGGTCTTCTTATTTCCGCCAGTGTAGCTACGAGTATTGAAGTCACTAATAATGCTTTTGCCGATAATCCCGGAAATGGCATAACGCTTTATAATGTTACACGTGGAGATTTGAAGATTAACGGAAACAAGATCACCGGTAATTCCTCGGGTCTGGCAATGACCCTCGCCACGACCACGACTCTGGATGCCTCCGGCAACTACTGGGGCAGCACCAGCCCGGCGACAGTTGCCGGCATGGTGACCGGCAATGTGGATTATACGCCCTGGCTGGGCGGCGGGACCGATAATGCCCCCGGCTTCAGTGGTGACTTTTCTGAGCTGTGGGTCGATGATGACAGCCCACAGGCCGGATTATCCAACCGCATCCAGGAAGGTGTCGATCTGGTCACTGCCAGTACTGTTAATGTTGCGGCGGGCACTTACGATGCCACAATCGATATAGATACCCGCACGGATATTAATCTGGTGGGTGCCGATAAGACCACGACTATTATCAAACCCAGCACAACACTTCCATGGGGCTTCTCGCCTTATGGCACATCCCGGCAGGTCGTGCTTCGCGTTTATAATTCAACAGGGATTGATGTTAGTAACCTGACTTTTGATTATGATCTGGTTAAGGGCAATAGTATCTTCGGTGTGCTTTACTGGGATTCTGAGGGCAGTCTGTCGAATAATATATTCAAGAATATATCAGCGGATGACGCCTCTGGCTATTATTATGAAATGATCGCCTACATGCGTGCGCCCGGCTATACCGATGCTGCCAGAGCCCAGATATCAATCACTGATAATACATTTGCGGAGACAGGCAGAGTTGCCTTAGTAACTCATGACTACGTGCACATGGTCATAAGTGGAAATGATTTCTATAAAACCGTAAGTGATTTCGGATATGCTATGGAAATCGGATCGCAGTCAACCGCGGTGGTAAGCAATAATACTATTTATGGCTATAATACCCCGGCCGCATCCGATGGAAGTAATTCTGCCGGAATTT
This sequence comes from Candidatus Zixiibacteriota bacterium, assembly GCA_014730285.1. Lineage (GTDB taxonomy): Bacteria > Zixibacteria > MSB-5A5 > JAABVY01 > JAABVY01 > JAABVY01. The sequence goes on along the minus strand of WJIM01000407.1, from coordinate 925 downwards.
ACATTGAAAACTCGTTTACCGGCGGAAGCCCTTCTTTGACCAAGACAGTGACACTTTCCGGCAACGAGATCTATGACTGTCAATGGGGTCTTTATATCGGAAACGAGTTCGATACATATGCCGGTGATGTCGATATCGTTGCATCTGTAACCGGCAACAATATCCATGACAATACAGACGGTGGCGTAGTACTCACCGATGAAGATTATTCCGCCGGTTCATCGGTTGATGTGACTTTTCAGAGCAATACTGTTATGAGCAATGGCAGCTATGGTTATCTGATCTTTACAAATGGCGACGGCGATATTACTGCGCTTTTGAACAACGAGACAATCATTGATCAGGATACCGGCATTTATATTAATGATTATACTGTCGGATCGAGCGTATATGATGTCGATATTTACGGCAACTCGCTCTATAATGGCCTGAACGCCGAATGCAATGTCAGCGGCGTGTCATGGGATGACGGAACCGGTTTAGGAAACTGCTGGTCCGACTGGGCCACCAACAGCGGCTACCCGACCCAATACAATATTGGCGGGACACCCGGCGGAGTAGACAACTATCCCAGCGTTGACTGCGGCCTGAATATGACTCCGGACGATATTCTGTATCATTGCAGCGGCGACTTCACCTTCGATATTGAAATAGGAGATGCTGTTGTTGGACTGGATGCTGCGAATGTAACTATTCGCTTTCCGGCCGATCTGAACTTCGTCAGCGCCACCGAGGCCTCCGGCAATTATCAGCTGTTCTATAATGAGTTTGATAATGCCACAGGCTACGACAGCGTGCAGTTCAATTTCGGTGTATTAACGGGATCGGAGGATGGTCCGGTTACGCTGTTCAGTGTAACAATGAATGGCACTACGGATTATTGTACAGGAGATTTGATCGAAAATATCTATGTACTCCTGCAGGG
>WJIM01000406.1 GCA_014730285.1 Candidatus Zixiibacteriota bacterium | reverse complement strand
CTGCAATTTCCTGGGGCCGGGCAAGACATTCTGCGCTCTGGCGCCCGGAGCAGTGGAGCCGTTGCAGAGCGGCCTGAAATATTTCCGGGAGGACTTTGAGAGGCACATCAAGGAAAAACGTTGTCCCTGGAGAAAATAGAAGATGGCGACTATTTATATAGATGGTAAATCATACGAGGTCAAGGAAGGCCAGAATCTTTTGCAGGCGGTTTTATCGCTGGGGCTGAACCTGCCCTATTTCTGCTGGCATCCCGCGCTCGGTTCGGTAGGGGCCTGCAGGCAGTGCGCCATTATCCAGTACAAAGATGAGGAAGACACAACGGGTAGTATCGTTATGGCCTGTATGGTGCCAGTCTCTGACGGCATACGGATTTCGATTGACGCCGAAAATGCGCGTAAGTTCCGTGCCAGTGTGATCGAATGGCTGATGGTAAACCATCCGCATGACTGCCCGGTCTGTGATGAGGGCGGTGAATGCCATCTGCAGGATATGACCGTGATGACCGGGCATAATTATAGAAAGTTCCGTTTCAAGAAGCGGACTCATCGCAATCAATACCTGGGGCCGTTTATAAATCACGAGATGAACCGCTGTATCGCCTGTTATCGCTGTGTGCGCTTTTACCGTGATTTCGCGGGCGGCAAGGACTTGCAGGATATGGCCTCGCATGATTATGTCTATTTCGGGCGCAGCGAGGAGGGCACGCTGGAGAGCGAATTCAGCGGTAATCTGGTCGAGGTATGTCCTACAGGCGTGTTTACCGACAAGACCCTGAAAAAGCACTATACACGTAAGTGGGATTTGCAAAGCGGACCCTCGATATGCCAGCATTGCAGCCTGGGATGTAACACGCTCGTGGGCGAGCGTTACAATAAGGCTGTGAGGATTCTAAACAGATACAACCGCCAGGTCAACGGCTATTTCATCTGCGACCGCGGAAGATTCGGTTACGAATTTACAAATAGCGACAAGCGGATCAGGAAGCCGGTATTTAAAGATTCAACAGAAGAATTAGACAGAGAAAACGCTGTGAGTAAAACCGCAGAGCTTTTGAAAGATAAAAGCAAAGTAATCGGGATCGGCTCGCCTCGTGCAAGCTTAGAGGGCAATTTTGCGCTAAAAAGCATGGTCGGTGACGATAATTTCTATTCCGGAATGTCGGCTAAGGAAAACAAGCTCGCAAAAAAGATTCTTGATATTCTGAGAAACGGTCCTGCCAGGTCGGCCTCGCTTCATAATGTCGAATTGGCCGATGCGGTCTTTGTACTGGGCGAGGATTTGACCAATACCGCGCCGATGCTCGATCTGGCGGTAAAGCAGGCAATTCGAAATAAGCCGATCGACGATATCCAGAGGATACATATAGACAGATGGAATGATGCCGCGATTCGGGAATATGTCCAGGAAGAGAAGGGGCCGTTCTATTTGGCCACACCGTCATGGACCAAGCTGGATGAATTCGCGACGAGGACATATCGCGCCGCACCGGAAGATATCGCGCGTCTCGGATATGCGGTGGCACATGAGCTGGACAGCTCGGCGCCATCGGTCGAGGATATTTCCGATGAGATAAAGAATATGGCGAAAGAGATTGCCGGGGCGTTGAAAGATGCCAAAAAGCCGGTGGTTATATCCGGCATGAGCATGCAAAGCGAGGCTGTGATCGAAGCGGCGGCTAATGTTGCCCGGGCGCTTTGCAAAGATGATAGAAAAGCCGATATAGTCTATACTTTGCCGGAATGTAACAGCATGGGCTCAGCCTTTATCGGCGGTCATGAGCTCGAAGACGCTTTTGAAAAAATCGAGAACGGCAAAGCTGAGAAAGTTGTAATTCTTGAAAATGATTTATACCGCCATGCCGATAAGGCCGCTGTTGATAAATTTCTTGAAAAGTGTAAGTATGTAATTGTTATAGATCATTTGCGGAATGCTACAAATGAAAAAGCGAAAGTCATTCTTCCTGCGGCAACATTTGCCGAAGGGGATGGTACGCTTATCAATAACGAGGGAAGGGCGCAGCGCTTTTTCCAGGCCTTGAATCCCGATCCGATTCTTCAGGAGAGCTGGAGATGGATTCGCGATATTCTGATAGATATCCGAGAAGTCAAAGCCAAAGGATGGAAGGCTCTTGATGATATCGCAGGCGAAATTCTTGACCGCCTGGAGAAGATTAATCCTCAAATTGAAATTGCGCCTTCGGCCAAATTCAGAATTCATGAGCAGAAAATCCCGCGTTCCCCGATGAGATACAGCGGCCGTACCGCTATGCGGGCAAATGTGGAACTGCACGAACCCAAGCCGCCGGATGATCCGGATTCACCGCTTTCATTCTCGATGGAGGGCTTCAGGGGCGAAAGGCCGTCATCGCTGATCTCCTTCTTCTGGGCGCCGGGATGGAATTCGGTCCAGGCGGTTGCAAAGTACCAGCAGGAGGTGGCAGGCGAACTCAAGGGCGGCGATCCGGGTGTACGTTTGATCGAGCCTAAAGCTGATGCCAAGGCTGAGTATTTCGAGAATTTACCCAAGGCTTTCAAGCCGCGGCAGGATGAGTTCTATTTTGTTCCTCTTTACCATATTTTCGGCAGTGAGGAATTGAGCAGTGAAGCGGAAGCATTATCGGAGCGCGTGCCGAAAGCATACCT
>WJIM01000405.1 GCA_014730285.1 Candidatus Zixiibacteriota bacterium | reverse complement strand
TCACCGATCTTAAGCTCAGCTTCAATCCGGGGGCGGTCTTTGTCTCGATGCAGACCAGATGGGTGTCGGAGCGCTATATCCGACGGGCAAATACGAAAGCCCTCGGTAAATATTCGGTCACTGATCTAATGACGGGAGTAAATCAGAAAATCGGCAAATTCGAGATATCTCTCAGCGCTGAAATGGACAATTTATTTTCGGCAGAATACGAAATCATCGAACGCTACCCGCTGCCCGAAAGGTCTTACGGCCTCGGGCTTGGACTTACCTATAATTTTGAATCCGGAGGAAAAAATGAAAAATAGACACACACTGACAGCATTGGCCTCGATCATTTTGCTTCTGGTGACATTTTCCGGATTGCACGCTGATGAATTGATCGTGATAAATAATCTCGGGGAAACATTGAGCAAAATCGATCTTGAAACCGGAATGGTAGATAATAATTTCGTAACCATGGGATTAATTCCGAATGCCATTGTCTGCGCGGACGATAGAGCCTATGTTGTAAATTCCGGCTCGGATGATTTATATATTGTTGACCTTGAAAGCGAGACTGTTGAGGATATAATCGATCTCGGATCGGGGCGAAATCCGTGGTCATTGAGCTTTATAGACGACAGTACACTTTTGGTCACGAATTTTATCTCCAGTACGGTTTCAAAGGTGAATATAAATACGAAGGCTGTGGTTGGTGAATGGGCTGTCGACACCCGTCCCCAGGGACTTCTGACCATCGGGGAGAGAACCTATATTGCCATAAGCGGCTTTAATCCAGGAGACACGTCTTATGGTCCCGGATCAGTGGCAGTCTGGGATAATCAAGGCGACAGCGTAGCGCAGTATATCGGAGTCGGCACCAATCCGCAAGACCTCGATATCGGTCCCGACGGCAGATTAAACATCGTCTGTACAGGAGATTATGAGGGGCTGCCGGGGATGCTCTATGTCGCCGATACTGCCAGCCTGAGCGTGGCGGATTCCTTTCAGACCGCTACCACATTTTTCCCGCCCTCGGATATTGTTGTAACAAGCGATGGTACGGGATTTCTTGCGGCCGGGGGCTGGATTGATAAGGGAGAGGTTTATACATTTGATCCGGTAAATTCCGTGATGCTTCACGACCAAAACGATCCGCTTACCACCAGCCTGGGTGTAATTGCGGTTTCGAAGGCCTCAGAAGGCACTATTTTCAGCTATAATTTCGGCGCTGACAATATAACCGAGATGGATTCCTCAGGCCTGATTCTCAATAGCTATAATGTTGGTGATGGTCCACAAACCGGCGATATCCGTATTACCGACCCGGATTATGTTTGCGGAGATGTGAATGATGATATGGCCGTTAATGTCAGCGATGCGGTTATCGTGATTAATTATGTCTTTATCGGGGGAGAGGCGCCCGATCCGCTGGAATCCGGAGATACCAATTGCGATACTGCCGTTAATGTCAGCGATGCGGTCTGGATTATCAATTATGTATTTATCGGCGGCAAAGCGCCCTGCGACACCAATGGAGATGAAATTCCAGACTGTTAGGGATTCAAACCATGTCTAAAATGTATAAGGTTCTGTCAGTTCACACTCCCGATTTCATCGGGAGCAGGAACTTACAGAACTGAGAATACTCCAGGATGTTTCAAAAATCCACTCGAATTCCACATCAAGAATGTGCAAAATGTTGCACATTAACATAAGATAAATGCCGAATAGCCAATAGAATTTTAGATTCTTCACGTACTAAATTATGGAGCCTGGATGGCAGGATACTCCCATAAGTACTAACCTTATGCAGCATTGTAAAATACGCTTTTAACTTAAAGCAATTCTAAAATATAGATAAAGCACTTCTGTTTTTAGGACTAAGGCACGAGAGTTGCTTTTGTTTCATAGTGAAAATATGGAATGGAACTTCTGACAAATTTAGGGAGTGGTGTGTGCTGTTAATCAGCCACCTGACGGTAGAGTCGGGCATCCCCCCTCCACCACTCCCTAAGCTTTTATCCCCACAGAAATTAACAATCGAAATCAGAACGCAATTGACATTTAATGAGATATTGGTGAAATTGCGGGATGCTTTTCGAATCGATCAAAGATATTGTCAAAATCTTCTCTGCGCCTGAGAACTATCCATTAGAAGAGGACAATCGCACGCTTGCGAAAATATGCGGATTTTCAGAAAATGATAGACTTCTCATAGTCAATGCCGATGATTTTGGCCTCTGCTCAAGCACCAATAGGGCAGTAGCCGAGCTTATTGATAAAGAGGTGGTCAATTCAGTCTCCATGTTCGCATCTGCGGAAAACACCGATGAAGGCCTTGAACTTCTGGGGGAGAGAAGACAATCCACAGGTATTCACCTGACCCTTACCTCAGAGTGGGAAAACCATGTGCTGTCTCCTGTCCTGCCTGGGGAAATGGTACATTCTCTTCTAAACGGCTCTGGGCAGTTTTATTCCGAGATCAAGCATCTTTACCTGACCGCTGATAATGATGAGGTAGAGGCTGAATGCCGGGCCCAGATTGAACATATGCTTGACTGCGGTATTATAATAGATCATCTGGATACACATATGGGCGCAATGCAGCTCAGGCCGGATTTCGTGGAAATATATCTCAAACTGGCTTCGGAATATAATCTGCCAATGCGCATGGGCTCTAAAAGCCTTGCACAGCTTATGGGACTGCCGGCTGAGCAACTGGATGATGCCAGAAAGATGGGGCTGGCATTTCCGGATAATCTGATTTATATCCCGATGTCATTTACGCCCGACAAAAAAATCCGCTTTCAGGCTTATGAATGTGCTGTCAGGAATATTCCCCCCGGAATTACGGAGATATATTTTCATCCCTCGTATAACGGCGACGATTTCAAAGCGCTTCAGCATGAATATTCAAAGCGTAAGGATATCAGCTATGAATCGATCAGGCTCTGGGATTACGAGTTTTTGGCAGATGGACTCCTGAGTAGAATTCTGGAAGAGGAAGAAATAAAGCTGATTTCTTATGCGGATTTGATGCAAGTTCAGCGGAAAACACTTAAAGTAATAGATTAATCCAAAGCCCTAACTCTTTTTTATTTTTACAACTGTAACTCCCGAACCGCCCTCATTGAAATATCCCAGACGGTGGTTCTCGACCAGTGGATTGGTCCTTAGATATGAGCCGACAGCTTTTCTTAGAACTCCGGTGCCCTTGCCGTGAAGTATATAAACCGTCTCCAGATTTGCTATTGATACCGAATCCAGATATTTTTCGACAGCCGTTACGGCTTCCTCGGCAGTCATCCCGCGTACCGATAATTGCATCGGAATATCCTCAAACGGAGCATAATTAACCCCCGAAGGGATAGACCGTTTTGGTTCCTTCTTGTGAATCTTTTTTAGTAGGTTCGATTTTACCGTAGCCACCATGCTTCCGGTCTGAACCCGCCAGCTTTCTGCCTTCTCGTTGTAGTCCAGAAGCTCGCCCTCTGATCGAAGATTCTCTATAAATACACGGTCACCGGGGGATAGGCTTTCATCTTTTTTTGGGGGCTCCTTTTGTACCTTAATCTGATCCAGACGATTGCGGAATTCATCCTGCTTTTCGCGGATGAATTTATGAGCAGCCTTCACGCTTTGTTTATCGGCCTTTTGCTCCTTGATGTTTCTAACAAGCTGCTCGAGGCGGCCGCGCGTACTCTCAACCAGCTCCCGGGCTTCGCGCATGGCCTTTTCTTTGTATGCCTGCTGCTCTTCTGCGATTTTGTCCTGCCGCTCGACATAATGCTTGCGCAGCTTATCGACGTCTTCTTTTTCCTTGTCTATCAATTTTCTGGCCTCTTCGGCCTGTTGAGTTTCCGACTGCATACGTTCGATAAGCTCGGTCAGATTCCGCTCCTGCGTGCCCATTAGTCCGACCGCATCTTCAACCACATCCTGCGGCATTCCCAGACGCTTGGCCATCTCAATAGCATAGGATGATCCGGGAAGACCGATTATCAGCCGGTAAGTCGGCTTGAGGGTCTTCTGGTCGAATTCGAGAGAGGCGTTCTGGATACGTTTATCCTTTTCGGGCAAAGTCTTAAGCGCAGAATAGTGTGTCGTAATAATAGCTTTGCCCTTACAATCCAGTATCTTCTTTAGGATTGCCTCGCCCAAAGCGGAGCCCTCGACCGGATCGGTGCCGGCGCCAAGCTCATCCATAAGTATCAGGCTGTTTTCATCACAGTTTTTTAAAGCGCCGATGATCTTGGAAATATGTGATGAAAAGGTTGAAAGTGACAGCTCAATCGACTGCTCGTCCCCGATATCGGCAAACACATTGTGGAAAATTCCCACCGCCGAGTCTTTATGTGCAGGAATCAACATCCCGGATTGAACCATAAGGGCCAAAAGTCCGACTGTCTTAAGAGCAACCGTCTTACCGCCCATATTGGGGCCTGTAATTACGATGCAGTCGAATTCTTTTGCCAGATGAATATCGAGCGGGACCACCTGGGATTTTTTCTCCACGGCTATTAATAGCAGGGGATGGCGCGCTTCTTTTAGATTGACATAAGGCCCGTCAACCAGCTCGGGAGGATTACAGTCGAGACGGACAGCAAGACGGCCTTTGGCATGGATAAAATCGATGATTCCGATCATTTCATAATTGTGGCGGAATTCATCAAATTGGGAACGAACCGAATCGCCGATATCGATCAGGATTCTCTCAATCTCCTCTTCTTCATCGTTGATCAATTCCCTGAGATGATTATTCATCTCAACCGTAGCCATCGGTTCCACGAATAAGGTCATTCCGGTTTTTGAATGGCCATGAATCACACCGGTCCTGGAGGTGACATCGGAGGTCGGCATTGGAATAACGTAACGGTTGTCCCGGATTGTGATAACATCATCCTGACGGGTTTCAGAGCTGCGCCGGGATTGAATCATAGATTCAAGTTTTGCCAGTATTTTATTGCGCACCAATTGTTTCTCGATTCTGATCTTGCGCAGCCGAGAGGATGCCGAATCCATAATTTCGCCGGTCTTGTCGATAGCCTTTTCTATTTTCTGCAGGACCTCATGCCCCGGCTGTATCTCGGATACATAGGCATTAATCAGAGGATATTTATCGGTCTTGCCCTTCATATAGTGTTTCAGATTGTGACAAACCCTCAGGAAATGGGCAATTTTGAGATACTCGGTAGATGCGATATAGGTATTTTGGACTTTGAGCCGCGAGAGATAGGTATCAATGGGATCGAGTGTCTGCAAAACAAACGGCTCCTCGAACCTGAGGATCTCGGTCAACTGCCCGGTCTCTGCCAGCTCTTTTTTTATCTGGTCGTAATTTATTCTTGGATAAAGGCTTTCAGCCCGCGCTATGCCCGCCGGTGTGTGACAGATATCACGCAGGAGGTTTTTAATCTTATCGAATTCCAGTTTATTTAAGGTATGTTCATCCATATTAATTCATCCTCAAAACTCAGTAGAAGATATGGCTTTGTGCAGGATTTGCAAACCCGAAAATTATTAAAATACCGTTGTTTTTTTGGAACCACTTTTTATGTCGGGTGTATATCCTTATAGAAAAGGCAAGAAAACCTAAGTTACGTGACCAATCCACAAGGCTCTGACCCTGAAGCCTGCTCATCCAAGCAGGCTTTTTTTATGAACTAAATCTCAGATTTATTGGTTGTTAATATTAAAGGGTGTATTTTATGCCAGTTCCGCAAAAGAATACAAATCAGATTTGTAAGGCAGTAATTTTCAAAATTAGGAGGAATGATGTCTATTTCCAGGCTGCCTGACGGTTCCCTATGTCATACTGAGATTTACGCCGATGACCTGGGGGAAACCATGATGTTTTATGCCGAATTGTTTGATTGGGAAGTTCGCAATTCTATGAACGGTTATGGGATGTGGAAAGACGGCAATGGCTGCGAAGGCGGCTTTTCCACTACCGGCAGGCCCAATGATACCGGCTGCAGTCTTTATTTAAAGGTCGAAAATATGGAGGGTTATATCTCCCGGCTTCGTGATAAGGAAGCGGAGATTATTCAGGAAAAAACCCAGATCGCCCCCGACTTCGGATACTATTTATTATTCAAGGATCCGGGCGGAAATGTTGTGGGTCTTTGGTCGAAAAAATAGCATTATGAAAATATGATTGAATCAATAAAGGCGGAGCTTCCCCAATGCTCCGCCTTTATCTATCTGGGAATCAGAGAGGATTAATTTCGTTTTGTATACTGCGCTTTTCCGGTTGTATGCCAGGTCTTACCGCCGTCCATAGACAACTCATATGTCCAATCAAAACTACTATCCTTGATGTTATGGATCGTAATTCTGTCTTGATATTTCTGGCCCTGCCAGACTGCCTCATGGGTGAATACCATCTTTCCATCTTTATAGTGGCCCTCATAGTAGCTGATATGCGCACCCATGTTATCGGTCCAGGTCTGTTGCCACTTTTCGGTTTCACGATTAAAAGCCAGAAGGCCAAGGCCTTCGAACGGCATACCCATCATCTCGGAATCAAATGTGTGGCGCATGGCCGCTCCGTCCAGAATCATTTCATATTTTGCCACGCCCTCCGAAGTCTGCCATTCCTGATCTGAGGGATCCATTTTCCAATCCTGAGTAACATCCCAGGTTCCGGCAAGATGGGCAATTTGATTCATCTCCTCCGGCGGGCCCATAGGCGGCATGCCCTCGGCCGTCATCTCGGATTTCTTACCCTCCTGGTCTTCTCCCGCGATTGCGGCGGCGCCGATAATAATGGCAATCAATGAAAATACAAATATTATTCTTAATACTGTCATCTGAATTCCTCCGTACTGCAAAATGTAAAAATAAGACAAATAATATTCGGTATTAAACATGATATTATAGGTTATGTTTCAAAAGGTCAAGTAAAAAATGCATTATTTAAGTCTGGATTTTTCTGATAAATAGGAATATCTGGATTGAAAGAGTTTTGTCGCTATGGTAAAAGTGATTGATCAATGGATAGTAATCGGCGGTATGCTGTAGTCTTGTTGAAAAAGATCCGAAAATGAGCTAATACGGATATCGTCATTCCGAGGGAGTCCCGCTGAAAGCGAGGACGACTGTTGGAATCTCCGCGTTCATTCAAGAACCAACGCGGAGATCACCACGTCACTCAGGCCTCAAGGCCTTCGCTCCTCGTGATGACAAATTTCGATGTATTTATTTTTATCAATGCTCACTATGGTTTATGTCAGCGGGTAATCGAGCTCCGCAAACCATTCGATTTTAATATCGGGGAATATGCTGTCCTGATTCTCCATATCTCCCAGGAAAGTCCAGTCCTCTTCATCGACATCGTCACCCGCGGCATATTTTTCAGCCATATTTGCCAGCCGCTCGAATCTTTTGTGATGTCGTGCCAGACGCATTTCGGCATAGTCCCGTGCCGCCCAGGTCGAGATCAGGAACTGCCAGTCAGAGGCGACCAGAAGCATAAGTTCACGAGCGGTCTGCCTTAGAATATTTTGCAGCTCCTTATCATCACTGTCCTTATATTTTCGGGCCAGCGACTGCATGCGGAGTTCGTCTTCGTAGATATGTTTCCAGCTCCATTCGGTCCATTCATTCAACCAGATATAATGATATCCGCCCTGGCCCCAGCTTCCCTCGGGCATGGAGATCACATCGGTCGGCAGGGCTTCATCGAGAAAGCTTCCGCAGGTGCGTGTTTCGATTTGTTGATCGCTATTTACATATTCTGTAACCAGTTTGAGGAAGTTCACGCCCTCGAACCACCAGTGTCCGAAAAGCTCGCAGTCGAAAGGTGCGCAGAGAAATCCTTTTTTGCCCGATTTTTCATGAAATTCGGCCAGGACTTCCTTGACCAATGATTTGAAATGTGCGGCATTTTCGGGCACGCGTCCCATCGCTCTCTTCTGATTATATTCCTCTTTATCGGCCAGATCGCTCTTGGGCGAGGTGACCATCCAGTAGCGATGGCCTCCCGGAAAACGCTTTTTGTGGAAATCGAGGTAGTTGCCGTCCCCGGGGTAACCGTATTCACCCGACCAGACCTGAAGCCCGGTCTTGGGATCGCGTGTAAAGACCGCCACAGGCTTTTTGTTTTCATCCCCGGATGAGACAAGGTAAATCTCCTGCGGGCTGCGTTCTTTAATTTCCTCGGGCGGCTTATATTCCTTTTCAAACTGTCCCCAGAGCTTTTTCAGCGCTTCGAATCTGTCGATATACACTCCGATTGCCTCACCGCCCTTCAAAAGGGCGCTGTCGACTATGAAATATTCGATGCTGTTTTCAGACAGAATTTCCTCTACACCTTTGCGCAAATAGCTTTTATCCAGCCCCTCGATATCTACGGGCGGTTTCCATTCATAGCGGGGACGATAGGCGCATTCCGGAAGCCAGATTCCACGCGGTTTTCGTCCGAAGAATTTCTCGTACGATTGAATTGCCTGCTTTACCTGCGCCTGCACGGTCGTATCCTGCGATAGCAGGGGAAAGTAGCCGTGAGTTGCGGCGCATGTCATGATCTCGATATAGCCGTCATCCTGCAGCTTTTTGAAAGCCTCCGGAAGGTATTGATTATACCTGTTTTCGAAATTATTCTTTGTCCGGCCGTAAAAATCTATCCACATCTGAGCCAGTTCCGACATATTGGTATCGCCATGTCGGTCGAATACCTCTTTGTCGGTTTCAGCCGCCTGAATTTTGTTATCCAGATAGGAGCAGAATTCGGGCGGGAAGGTCTTATGCCCGAGCTGTTCACATAAAACGGGGGAGATGCTGATTGTAAGATTAGGAGTTTGCCCGTCCTCAACAATCTCTTTGAGCATATCCAGAATTGGTATATATGTTTCCGCGCAGGCCTCGTTGAGCCAGTCGGTGCCGTGGGGCCAGCGCCCGTGCGAGAGAACATAGGGGAGATGAGAGTGGAGCACGAAGGAAAATGCTCCGATTTTGTCCTCGGACATGCTCTAATCCTTTCCAAAGTGGTTTTTGCTTTATTCAAATAATGGAATTAAACTGGCGCTTAATCCGTATCCAGTTTATGTTCGGTGGCGGTCTGAAAGCCGATCGATTTTTCTTCTTTGCCGAACATTTTGATCTGCCCGAACTGACCCTCATACTTCTTGATACTGTTTTCAAGATTATTCAAAAGCGCCTTGGCTGTTGTCGGATTCAGGATCAGGCGCGCATGCACCTTCGCCTTTTTCATG
>WJIM01000404.1 GCA_014730285.1 Candidatus Zixiibacteriota bacterium | reverse complement strand
GGAGAAGCTGGGCGTTCCGCCCGAGAAGGTCATCGATTTGATGGGTTTGATGGGCGACACCTCGGACAACGTTCCCGGCATACCCGGAGTTGGACCCAAGACAGCATTGAAGCTGATCGACCAATTCGGAAGTCTGGAGGAGGTTCTTGAGAATGCGGATGAAATTTCCGCCAAAGGGGTACGAAATAAGGTCAAAGACAATATCGAAAATGCCAGATTATCGAAAGAACTAGTGACCATCTTGACCGATGTCGAGATTGATCTGAAGGTTGATGACTTAAAAAGGGGAGAGGTGAAAGCCGACAAGCTGCGCGAGATATTCCTCGATATGGAATTCAGCCGCTTCATCGAGGAAATCCTGGGTGAAAGCTCCAAAGACCTCAAGAAAAAAGAAGAGAAAAAGGCTGAGGTCGATTACAAGCTCATTAAGGACACCAAAGAGCTGAAGAAAATCATCACACAAATCAAAAAGCGTAAGCAGATGACAGTCGACACCGAGACCACCTCGCTGACAGCAATAAGCTCAGAACTGGTGGGAGTATCGATCAGCCTTGATGAATACTCGGGATGGTACATTCCCCTCGGCCATGACGACGAAAAAGCCAATCTGCCATTTGAAGAAACACTTAATCTTTTAAAGCCGGTACTTGAAGATGAGAAGATAAAAAAGATCGGCCAGAATCTTAAATATGATTATCAGGTCTTTGCCAATTATGATATAGAGATGACAGGTATCGTTTTCGATACAATGGTGGCCTCATACCTGATAAATCCCTCCTCACGCCAGCATAATCTCGGCCGTCTGGCGCTGGAGCATCTGAATTACACCGTACAGCCCATAACAGAGCTTATAGGCTCCGGCAAAAAGCAGCTTCCTTTCTCGGTGGTGCCGGTAAAGAAGGCGACCTTCTATGCGGTTGAGGATACCGATATTACCCTGCGCGTGAAGAATAAGCTCGAACCGCTTCTGAAAAAGGCCAATATGCAGAAGCTTTTTGATGAGATCGAGGTTCCGCTTATCGAGGTGCTAGCGGAAATCGAGCTTGCGGGAGTAAAGATCGACAAGGATATTCTGGGCGATTTATCGAAGGAAATGGAATCTGTTATCGCTGAGAAGGCGCAGGAGATTTATAATTATGCCGGGTACGAGTTCAATATAAATTCCACCCAGCAGCTTCAGGAAGTGCTGTTCGAAAAGCTGGGTCTTAAGCCGGGGCGCAAGACTGAGAAGAAGAAGGGATACTCAACCAATCAGTCGACACTCGAGGTTCTGGCAAAGGAGCATCCGCTGCCGCAGATAATTCTGGACTACCGTCAGCTCTCGAAACTAAAGAGCACCTATATCGACGCTATCCCTCTATTGATAAACAAAAAGACCGGAAGGGTGCATACATCATTCAACCAGACAGTGGCGGCTACCGGACGGCTGTCATCCTCCGATCCCAACCTGCAGAACATACCGATTAGAACCGAACAGGGCGCGCAAATCCGCAAGGCCTTTGTCCCGCGGGATGAAGACTATGTACTTTTAGGTGCGGATTATTCGCAGGTGGAACTTAGGATAATGGCGCATATCGCGCAGGACGAGAAGATGCTGGAGGCGTTCAGAAACGATGAGGATATCCACAGCCGTACAGCCTCCGAGGTCTATGGTGTGCCGATGGATGGTGTCGATTCCAATATGCGGCGTATGGCCAAGACCGCTAACTTCGCCGTTATCTACGGTGTCAGCGCATACGGGCTTTCGATGCAGTCGGATATGTCGGTGGGCGAATCCAAGCAGTTTATCGACACTTATTTTGCACGCTATCCCGGGATTAAAAAGTATATGGAGACCACTATCGAGCAGGCCAAGAAGGACGGCTTCGTTTCCACCATGTTCGGACGCCGCCGTTATGTTCCGGAAATTAACAGCAGGAATCGCGCTGTCAGGCAATTCGCTGAACGCACTGCAATAAATACGCCGATTCAGGGAACAGCTGCCGACATCATTAAGATTGCCATGATACAGGTTTACAGAAAGATTCGGGAGATGCGTTCCAAAATGATTCTGCAGGTGCATGATGAGCTGGTGTTTGATGTGCACAAGGGTGAGCTGGATGAGGTAAAGGAGATTGTCCGGGATTGCATGGAGAATTCGGTTCAGCTTGATGTTCCAATTAAGGTCGACATGGGAACCGGCCCGACCTGGCTGGAATGCAAATAGGTTACACTCGTGAATTCGAAATCAGGCGCCATAGTATACATAGCTTTTGTCGCAATTCTGGTTTTTTATGCCCTCGGTCTCCTTTTTCCAGCTTATTGGAACTGGTCGGTATTTGCCTATCCGGAGATTGTATATTTTCAAATCGTTATATTATTTCTGGTATTACTCCTCACGGTTATTCGTCCTTTATCAGTATCAATTTATAATAGCCTAAGTGACAAATTGCATGCGCTCATAATCGGTTTAAACGGTTTGCCAGGCCCTGTTCGAATGGCTTTATGGCTGATTGTGCCATCTATAACATTATATCTTTTGAGCGTAAACGTTCATATTTATGGCGATTCGCAAAATCTGATCGGCAGCATGGTATCAAGCGAGATATCTTCCCCGATTTACAACAGAATCGGCATTCTCATGCAGATAATTGCCAAACCGCTGGGTATTGTCGGAGGAACACGTGAGGCCGCTGCGGATTACCTGGCTGTAATCTCTATGATTGCGGGTCTTGTCTTTCTATACTTCTTATGGAAGACTGTTAGCCTTCTGGCACAATCAAAGGGCCGGGCGGTGTTTTTGTTTCTCTTACTTGCAACCTCCGGGTTAGTGGGGATTTTTGCGGGATACATTGAGGCATATTCGATAGTAATAGCCTGGCTTTCGATTTACATTTATTATTGCATAAAGACATTGCAGGGTAAAGGCAGGCTCTGGCTGTTGATCCTGCTGTTTTTGGGCGGGCTGTTCTGGCATCTATGGTTCATAGCCTTCCTGCCGTCTTTAATATATGTCCTTCACCGGCGATGGAACATCATCTCGAATGCGGTGGTATGGCTAACAGGGATTGCATTTGTAGCGGGAATTTACATCCTGGGCCAGCTAATAAGGAGGGGAGATTACCCTCTCACGATCCCGTTTCTTCCTACGGATCAGACCGATTACTGGCTTTTTGCGCCAGAGCATCTGCTTGATATGTTTAATCAGATAATCATGCTTGGCCCGATTCTGGGAATGATAGCCCTGGTTTTTCTGATATTTTCCAGGAAGAAAAGTCTGGATGACAATCAGAAATTTCTTGCCTGGGCGGCCATACCGTCATTATTGATTGCTTTCATGATCGATCCGCATCTGGGTGCGGCGCGCGATTGGGATCTACTTTCAATTTTCGGTGCGCCGCTTATGATCTTTGCCGCTTTGTTTATAGACGAAAAATGCCGGGAAAAAGCAACCCTGTGTTTTATAATCCCCGCTGTGCTTTTGTTTAATATTCTTCATACCGGGAGTTTTATCGCTGTCAATAAGGATGAGGATACCGCGATCGATCGTGTGGTGGAAATACTTCTGGATGATCCGCATTACAGCCAGGATTACTATCACGGCAAAAGAATCAGGCCGTTTGCGACTATACTCAACGATCTTTATAATCGCTATGATGACGGCAACCGCTTTATGTCGAGGATCAGCGATTTCTCGCATTTGAGCGCGGCTGATAAGATGTCTGCGGCATTGTCGTACTATAACAACAGGGACTTTGAGAATGCCCAGAAAACTTACGGCCAGGTTGAGAATGTTAAGGAGATGCCAATGAGCCATCGCCACTATTATGCGCATTCCCTCTTGAAGATAGAACGTTATTCGCGCGCAATCGTTTTAATGCGGGCGATGTTAGCCGATACCAGCTATGCCGACCTGCATTTTCTCATGGGAATCTGCTACACCTCAACCGAACGCCCTGATATTGCCAAACGCTATTTCAACCGTGCAATTGATCTGGTTGAGGATAAGCCGGCGGCCCTGAATTCTTCCAAGGAGCGGCTGGCACAGGCGGGCTTTTACATACATGCCTCGGAATACCAAAAGAAATTGGTTGCCCTTTTTCCGGACTCGCTGGAGTTGAGAAGAGAATTGCAGTTGATGTTCGAGGTGGCCGGTATGCCCGATTCGGTTAAGTATTACCGGGATCATACACCGCAGTTTCAATGATTGCTTGCGCAATTGGAATATGACATTATAATAATATAATTATTTTCATTAATGTCTTTGGCAGAGGGATAAAGTGAATTCAAGGACATCCACAGTTATTTATATCGTATTCTTGCTCGTAGTGGCCTTTTATGCAATCGGCCTTTTATTTCCCGCCTACTGGAACTGGGGGATAATCGGTTTTGCAGGCTATGAGATTCATTCATTGGTTTTTTTATCGGCAATTGTGCTCTTGGCAGTTGTACCTACTTTCGGAAAAACATTTTTTAATACTATATTCGGTTTTCTTCAAAAGTTCGTAATATTGCTTAGCACACTTCCAAAAGCAGTTCGTTTCGTTCTCTGGATAATAATTCCTGCCACAATTCTCTATTTATTGAAATCAAACTCTTTGATTTTTGGTGATGGTGTGTCCTTTGCCTCGTCGATTATAGAGGAAACGATGATATCACCCAATACCTATGTATATAGCTTTTTTCTTATTCAGCTTTCAAATCTATTTGGATTCACGGAGATGAATCAGGCTGCGAATCTTATGTCTTACTTTTCTATTATGTTTGGAATTATATTCTTTTATTATTTGTATAAATTAATGCGGGCAGCATTGAAATCATCCCTGAATACACTTCCATTGTATTTAATGATAATTTCTTCAAGTATCGTTGTACTTTTTATGGGATATGTTGAAAGCTATCCTTTGTTAGCTGGCTGGCTAATGGTTTATTTTTACACCGCCATAAGTTATTTAAAAGAATCCTCCGGCATTATCTCATTGCTTTTGGTCTTCATAATCGGCGCTGCTCTCCATCTGTGGTTTATTGCATTTCTGCCCTCTCTTCTTTTTGCCATAAATCAGCGAAAACAGATTGTGCCTTCGAAAATCGTAGTTGTTGTTTCAGCGATATATATTATTTGCATTTATGTGGCAGGGCAAATCATGTATAGGGGAGAGATGCAGCTTACCCTGCCCATTTTGGCTAATTCAAACACAGGCTATACTCTTTTTAGCGGTTATCACATTCTGGATATGTTGAATGAGCTTATAATGATCGGGCCAATTCTGCCAATTATTGGCGTAATCGCCCTGGCAAGTTCGATAAAATCAGACCGCAATGAGATCCATAGATTTTTTATCTATTCGGCGGTTCCAGCATTCTTATTTGCATTTATGCTTGATCCGCTTATTGGCGCCTTAAGAGATTGGGATTTATTATCAATTTTTGGTGCGCCGTTAATGTTTTCCGCAGTAATATTCTTCTATGATCTGAGGAAAAAAAGGGCTATTCTAATCAACTTGATAGCCGCCATACTCCTATTCAATGTTTTTCATACATCAGCGTTCATCAACGCCATGAAAAATGAGGACCGTGCCGTTCAGCATGTAGTTGATGTGTTGCTTGAAGATCCGCATTATAACGAGAATTATTATAGCGGATGCAGGATACGCCCATTTGCAAATATCTTGACAGGTGTATACAAACGGCCGGAGGATGCAATGAAATTCTATAATAATATAGGTGACTATTCCTCCCTGGGATATTTTGATCTTGTTTCGGCCGCCAACTCTTTCTATAATGTCGGTGATTATAAACAGGCTGAAGACTGCTATGAAATGGCGGTAGAAGAAATCAGCCTAGCTCCTAACCACAGATTTGCATTCGGGCATTCTCTTGTACTTAACAAAAACTTTGAAAGAGCAGTGGAGGTGCTAAAGCCTATGTTGGGGGATACGAGTTTCACCGATCTTTATTTCCTGATAGGAGTATCATATGCTAATCAGTATGCACTTGATTCAAGCACAAAATACCTTGAAATTGCTTTGTATTATTCATCACAAAAAAGAGAGGTTCTTAGAACTTATGTTAATATATTCGAATCGCTAAAGCAGTTTGGATTGGCAGCCCAATACCAAAAACGTGTTTTTAATTTTATGCCCTCATCAACGGCAGAGAGAATAAAATTAATTGAGCTTTTTGAAAGAGCCGGTATGTCCGATTCTGCCCGGTATTATAGGAATTACATTTACCCCCAAAATAATTGAGAGAATTAATTTAAATATAGAAGGTTTGTGTGAATTCGAAATCACAAATTGCTGCATACATTGTCATATTTTTAACGATATCCTTCTATGCCCTCGGCCTTTTGATGCCCGCCTACTGGAACTGGGGGGTGTTCAAATATTCGGGGCAAATGTTTTGCCTGATTGCGCTGGCATTAATACTGATTGTTTTAGTAATACCCGGATTATCACGCATGCTCTATGATCTTCTAAATAAAATCTTTCAAATTATTAAAGATATATTTTCTTCAATGCCGCCTGCGCTGAGAACCGCTTTATGGATAATAATCCCGGCGGCCATTTTATATCTGCTCAGGACGGAAAGCTATATTCTGGGTGACAGCCATTCGTATGTCGGTACGATTATTGATCGCACATATATCTCACCTTCCAGTTACGGCTACAGCTTCTTTCTCAACAACACGGCCGACCTTCTGGGAATTCATGAAGTCGAACAGGCCATCGCACTCATGGGCGGGATTTCGATTTTATGCGGAATCATTTTTCTGAATTTCATGCATGCCGCGATAAATGTTGTGGTGGAGAACAAAGAGCTGCGTCCGTTTCTATTCATAGCTATTGCGAGTTCGAGCCTGATTATTCTCTTTACTGGTTACACCGAAAGCTATCCGGTTTTGGCGGCATGGCTGTCGATATATGTCTATTATGGGGCGAAATACCTGAAGACAGATGGCAGCTCAGTTTTACTGATTCTTATCTTCTTAGTCGGTACATTCTGGCATCTATGGTTCATAGCATTCTTCCCGTCGATGCTTTATATACTTAACCGGCGGTACAAGGTCGTATCGAATAAAATCCTGATCGGGATTACGCTAATATATCTACTGGGAATCTATCTGGGCGGCCAGTTCGTGCGCAGGGATTACCTGTATATTTCGCTTCCGCCGACACCCCAGCCGGACACAAATTACACGCTATTTTCGATTCAGCATATAATCGACTTTTTTAATGAATTCCTGGTAATCGGCCCGGTTATGCCCCTTATGGGAGCGGCATTGATAATCTATTTAATCGGAAAGAAGAAGCCGGAAGCATTGAAATTTCTTATTTATGCGTCGCTGCCTGCTATGTTCATGTCCTTTATCATCGATCCGATTATAGGCGCGGTTAGAGACTGGGACCTGTTGTCGATTTTCGGCCTGCCTATAATGATGGCTGCGGCTATGGCATTTTCACTCCTGCAAAGAAGGAGGCGGTCCTTGAAATATATTCTAATCCCGGTAATCCTGTTCAATATATTTCATACTGCAAATTTTCTGGCATTAAACAAAAACCCGGATGCCGCAGTTGACAGAGTAATTGAGGTAACATTGGAGGACAAACATTACAGAAGCGCCTATTACGAGGGAAAGCAGCTTCTGCCATTCTCAACCATATTATCAAACATCTACGGGAAGGATAAGGCTGCGCTCGAGTTTCTGGAGAGAAGAAAGAATCCTGAATCGGGCGATGTCCTGGCTCGGGCAAATTATTATTTCAACCAGAAAATGTTTGAAAAAGCGGTTGAGCAATATGACAAATTGCACGGGAAATTCTATTTCAAGCCTATGTTCAGGTTCTCCTATGGTAAATCGCTTCTGATGACGCGGCAGCCCGAAAAGGCAATAGAATTATTGAGAGATGCCTTGCGCGATACGATCTTTGCCGATCTTTACTTTAATCTGGGGACCGCTTATCTGCTGACTAAGAAACCTGACTCGACAATGAAGTATTTCGAACTCGGCGTCAGAGATAATCCCGACTCACTCATGTTTATGGATAAATGCAGTATAATTTTGGCAACGACAAAGCTCTTTGGCGGGGCGATATATTATCAGAAAAGGATTTTTTTGGCCAATCCCGATTCCATTCCCGCCAGAAACCGCCTTGTACAGCTTTATGAACAGGCCCAAATGCCCGATTCGTCAGCATTTTACAGGGACTATAAGCCACGTTAAAAATGCTAATTTTCCGCAAATATTACTCTAATCTTGCTTGACTTTTACGTAATATCTTATAAAATAAGAGCAATATGCTCTTCGGGGTGAGGCGAAATTCCTCAACCGGCGGTTAAAGCCCGCGAGCGAATCCAAAACAGGTTCGCAGAAACTGTGAAATTCAGTTGCCGACGGTACAGTCCGGATGGGAGAAGAGGTTGACAGAATATGCAGCGGTGTATTCTACGTAGCCGCAGTCGTCCACCCCGAAGCTGAAGCTTTGGGTTTTTTATTGGAGTTTTGTTAGACGTGGACGACAACTCATTAATGCAGCGGGCTTTGGATCTGGCCGAAAAAGGGCGCGGCAAAGTTTCCCCCAATCCAATGGTCGGGGCTGTTATAATCAAAGACGGCGATGTTATCGGCGAAGGTTATCATGAATACTACGGCGGGCCTCATGCCGAAATCAATGCCCTGCGTCAGGCCAATTCCTCATGTAAAGGCGCAACTTTATATCTGACGATGGAGCCATGTGCTCATCACGGCAAAACGCCGCCCTGCGTCAATTCAATTATCGAGGCAGGTTTTAAGCGTGTGGTGGTAGCAACTATTGATCCCAATCCCAAGACCAACGGCAGATCTATCAGCATGATGATGGATGCCGGTATTGAGGTTGATGTCGGCCTTCTGGAGCAGAAAGCACGAAGGCAGAACGAGATCTTTTTTAAGTATATTACTACCGGCATGCCCTTCGTGATTTTAAAGGCGGCCCAGACTCTCGATTCAAAAATAGCCGACACTACCGGCCATCCCAAGTGGATCACTTCTGAGGAATCGCGTACATTCGTGCATAAGCTGCGTTCTTATGTTGACGCCATCGCGATCGGCGCCAAAACCGCGGTGATGGACAATCCGCGCTTGACAGTGCGGCATATCGAGGGGGAGGACCCATACAGAATTGTCCTTCAGGACCGCCGAGAGCTCCCCACCGATCTGCATCTTTTTAAGGATAATGAAGACAACAAGACTATTATAGCCGCTCCTCCCAACGAAATCGATATACAGAATCATAAGCAGAATGCGATTATGTGGTCGGTGGATGCCTATGAGGACGGCACTTTGAATTTGTCAAGCCTGCTGATCAAAGCGGGTAACCAGAATATCAGCTCGATTCTGGTCGAGGGCGGTTCGCTTCTGTTTACATCATTTTTGAAGAGAAAACTGGTTGATAAAATTTATATATCCATTGCTCCCAAGATTGTCGGAGCCGGAACACCGGCATTTCACGAGCTGGGTATTGATACATTAGAGCATGCGATCTTTTTGACGGAAGTTAAATATTCCAAAAAGGGCGAGGATGTCTGGGTTTGCGGATATCCTATCTGGAGATAATAGATGTTTACCGGACTTATTGAAGAGGTTGGAAAAGTCGAATCCGCTAACATGCAGAGCGGTAATCTGACACTTGAGGTTATGGCGCCTATGTTGTCCTCATATATGAAGATAGGAGACAGCGTTAATATCAACGGCACCTGCCAGACCGCAGTTACTGTCTCCTCCGAGCGCTTCACGGTGAACACAATCGCCGAATCGCTTCAAAAAACCAATTTGGGCGATTTGAAAAACGGCGATCCGGTCAATCTCGAACTGGCTTTGCGACCCGACAGCCGTATGGGCGGACATATGGTCAGCGGTCATATCGACTGCCTGGGTCAGGTCAAAACGATACGCAAAATCGAGGGAAGCTGGGAACTGGAGACAACATATCCGGTTGAATTCGATAATCTGGTGGTGCCCAGGGGATCGATTGCTATAAGCGGCGTCAGCCTGACAGTCACCCAGACCGGATCGGGATTATTCGGTGTATCGATAATCCCGCATACATGGGAGATGACGAATTTCCCCTCGCTTAAACCGGGGGATTCTGTGAATCTTGAATTTGATATGATTGGAAAATACGTACAACAGATGATAAATCCATATAAAGCCCGACAGGGCAATGTCGATCTCGAGACATTCCGCCGGGCGGGGTTTTAGACGGAGTAAGTGAAATGGCTACTTTGAAAATTAAGGAAAGTCGCGACAAATACGACTTCGCATCTATTCCCGATGCTATCGAGGATATCAGGATGGGCAAGATGGTCATCGTTGTTGATGACGAGGATCGGGAGAATGAAGGTGATTTTATAATGGCGGCCGAGATGGTTACGCCGGATCATGTCAACTTCCTGGCCAAAGAGGGACGCGGACTGGTCTGTGTCTCCCTGACCGAGGAACGGATCAACCAGCTCGATCTGGAGGCTATGGCCCAGCGCAATACCGCCAAGCTGGGTACGAATTTCACCGTGTCGGTCGACGCTGTCAACGGTACCACCACCGGTATATCCGCACGGGATCGCGCTATCACTATCAAGACCCTGGTTCACCCCGATACCCAGCCCCATGATCTGGCCCGTCCCGGACACATATTCCCCCTTCAGGCGGTGCAGGGCGGCGTCCTGGTGCGCGCCGGACACACCGAGGCCTCTGTAGACCTTACCCGTCTGGCAGGACTGAATCATTCCGGCGTGCTGTGCGAGATTATGGATGAGGATGGCGAGATGGCTCGTGTGCCGCGGCTGTTTGAAATTGCCGAAAAGTTCGGCATGAAAGTGATTACAATCAAGGACCTGATCGAATACAGGACACAAACGGAAAAGCTGGTATCCAAGCAGGAAGAGGTTGATTTTCCGACCAAGTACGGCCATTTCAGATTGCATCTTTACAACTCAGCAATCGACCACAAAGACCACGTGGCAATTGTCAAGGGCGATGTGCGCAATAAGAAGAATGTTCTTGTCAGGGTGCATTCGGAATGTCTGACCGGCGATGTTTTCGGTTCGATGCGCTGCGATTGCGGAGATCAGATTGCCAATGCGCTCAGGATGATCGAGAAAGAGGGCCAGGGTGTGCTTCTGTATATGCGTCAGGAGGGGCGCGGAATAGGCCTTGCTAATAAGATTCGTGCCTATCATCTTCAGGAAAACGGCTGTGATACTGTGGAAGCCAATAACAGGCTGGGCTTCAAGGACGATCTTCGCGACTATGGAATCGGCGCCCAGATTCTGGTTGACCTGGGGCTTTCGGACGTTCGACTGATTACCAATAATCCGCGCAAGATAGTAGGTGTCGAGGGTTACGGCCTGAAGGTTACCGAGAGGGTGCCAAGCGAGACCTCGCCGACCGAGTACAACAAAAAATACCTGAGATGTAAGAAGGAAAAGCTGGGACATATTTTCAATACGATATAAAAAGGAGAAGCATAAATGGCTAAGATATATGAAGGTAAACTTGATGCTAAGGGGCTGAAGTTCGGCATAATCGTGTCGCGCTTTAACGATCTTTTGACCGCCAAGCTTCAGGAAGGCGCGCTGGACTGCCTGGTTCGCCACAATGCCGGTGATGATGATATCGAGGTCTTCAAAGTGCCCGGATCGTTCGAAATTCCCTATGTTGCCAATCATCTGGCAAACTCCAAAAAATACGACGCGATTATCTGTCTGGGTGCATTAGTCCGCGGACATACCCCGCATTTCGAGTATATCGCCGCCGAGGTTTCCAAGGGCATCGCCAATATTTCGATGGCTACGGGCCTGCCGGTAATTTACGGCGTTGTGACCGCCGATACGCTGGAGCAGGGGATCGAGAGATGCGGTACCAAAGCGGGTAACCGTGGATGGGACGCCGCGCAGTCGGCAATCGAAATGGCTAATCTATACAGGGAGAACCTCAGTTGAGCGCACGCAGAAAGGCACGCGAGCTGGTACTGAAAAGCCTATATGCCTATGAATCGGTATCCGGCAATCCGGATGATATCATGAAAACCCTGTCAGAGGATTCAGGGCTGGCGGAAAAGCCCCGCAAATTTGCCGGTGATCTGTTTTACCTGACGATTACCCATCTGATTTCAATCGACGAGGAGATAAAGAACCACACACAGCATTGGGATATCAGCCGTCTGGCCCTGGTGGATAAGAACATCCTCAGGATCAGCATCTGCGAGCTTCTGTTTATGCCGGATATTCCCTCAAAAGTCTCAATAAACGAGGCTATCGAGCTGGCCAAGAAATATTCGACCGAGGAATCATCGTCGTTTGTTAACGGCATCTTAAACTCGATCTTCAAAGATCACAAGGCCGAGCTGGAAGCGTAGGATTGTATGCCTATAGTCGAAATGCTATAGGCTGCTACTAACCGGGATAGCAGACAGTCAATACAGTCCTGATATCGGGATAAAAATATCTTGCTAAATCATTGATACCACCTATATTGCCAATCTTGATAATCGTCGGAAACTGTGGGAAGCCTGATTTGTAAAATGTTAATATTCTTCTGATTATGACTGGCATGAAAAGAGATTTGAAAGAGGGCGGACGAGATCCGCTGCATATAATTCTGGCTGTTGCGGTGCTTTTGGTATCGATGATTACCTATCTGCGCACAGTCCAGCCCACAGTGCCCTACTGGGACTGCGGCGAATTTATCGCCTGCGCCCATATCCTTGGAATCCCGCATCCACCCGGCACACCGCTCTTCATGCTGATAGGCCGCTTTTTCTCGATGCTGATCCCGTTTGGCGAGGTGGCCTGGCGGGTCAATATCGTTTCATCCGTATCCTCAGCATTTGCGGTAATGTTCGGATACCTGATCGTTACCTGGGTGATTCGCAAATGGTATAGAAGAGTCGATACGATTTACAAACGTGCCACGGTTTATATCGGCGGTGTAACCGGGGCATTATTCATGGCTTTCTCGCGTACCTTCTGGAATAACGCTGTTGAGGCCGAGGTCTACGGCCTTTCCATGCTCATTTTGACAGCATCTATTTACTTAATACTTAAATGGACTGATAACCGCAGAAAACCTGAGGGTGAGAAGTATATATACGCCTTTGCCTTTTTGTCGGTTCTGGCGCTGGGAATACATATGACCTCATTTCTGGTGGTGCCGATCGCATTCCTATTTATGCTTTTAATCGACAGGAGGTTAATCCGGAATTTCCCGTTCATATTTACTTTTGTGGCGCTCTGCATAATTCCGGTATCGGTTACCGCCTATTTGCTGATCTCCGCTTTATGGGCGGTTGTGGCGACCTCGGTATATTTCTGGGATAAAATCAGGGACGGCTGGATTTATACAATCTTTATCCCGATTATAATACTGCTTGCAACGGCATCATTCGGCTATTCCTGGATTCCAGTTCTCATCTACTGCCTGGCAGGATGGGCTCTTCTGACCGTAATCGTATTCCGTCTGCGGCCGGCAAAAAAATCATGGCGCATGGCCGCACTTATAACGCTTTTCGGACTGATAGGATTTTCATCACAGTTGTATACTCCCATTCGATCCTTCTCCGATCCGGCAATCGACATGAACAATCCGGAGACATGGGAAGAGGTCAGAGATTTTCTTGAAAGAAAACAGTATGGCTCGGAGAGCATGTTTACACGCATGTTCGACCGTCGCGGAACATGGGAGAATCAGTTCGGCACTCATGAACGTATGGGCTTCTGGGGCTTTTTCCATGAGCAGTACAGCTCGGTAAGCGCCTTCTGGTTTTTCTTCCCGCTTGGATTGTTTGGAGTATTCTACGGCATCTGGAGAAAATGGAAAACAGGGACATTTCTTCTGATAATCTTAATCGCTTCCACAGTAGGATTAGTGCTGTATATGAACTTCTCCGACGGCACCCTGGAGAATAAAATGCTGGGGATTGATCATCTGGAGGTGCGCGACCGCGACTATTTCTTCACCCCCGGCTTCATTCTCTTCGGGCTTTTTATAGGCCTTGGTATTGCCGGAATTATGCATGCCATAACAAGGGCAATGTCTCAGTCAGCTTTATCCGAGACATTCAAAAAGGCGGTTTTTGCTGTTCTGGCGCTTACTATTCTGCTCCCGGCTTTCGCCTATTCCGAAAATTATTTCTACTGCGACCGTTCCAAAAATTATCTCCCGTTCTACTATGCCAAAAATCTTCTGGAATCATGCCGTGAGGATGCTGTCCTTTTTACCAACGGCGATAACGACACATTCCCGCTCTGGTGCCTGCAGTATGTCTACGGCATTCGTCCCGATGCTCGTGTCATGGTAATTTCTCTTATGCGGGCGGACTGGTATATCAAGCAGCATCGTGATAAATTCGATGTGCCGATTTCATATACCGATGACGAGATCAACCTGCTCCGTCCCAAGATGCTCGACCAGGGCTATTATTCAATAAGTAATTATGTTATCGATAATATCATAGACAACGCTGTGGTGAAGTCCTCGAATCCCGCACGCTGGCCCGACCTGCCGATGAGATTCGCCGATTTTATGAAAAAATACCGGGGCAGAGTGCAGAACGACACCTCTCTGTACTTTGATCCGCCCATAGAATTTGCAACCACAGTCGATCCCAATGGAATGCGTTACAAGGAACGACCTATCCAGGAAAGCCCGATCCATGCGGTAATCGAGGGGCTGGCATACAATATTCACCCAAATCCGCTGCCGTATAATATTAATGCCGAATTTACCAGCGATTATTTCCTGAATGAATTCAATGCTCAGGGTGTCACCGATACCACAATATACAAAGATCACAACGCCGAACGCCTGGCAGAAAACTACTGGAAGATCATGGCAAAAATGGCTGACCAAGTTTTTAATGCCGGCAGGGAGGATGAGGCTATTGATATGAACTTCCGCGCGGTGAAAATATCCCTGAGCAAGGGCGAGGCCTTCAGGTTCCTGACCAAAAATCTTAAAAATGCCGGAAGGGTTCAGCAGGTCGACGATTATCTGGAGCAGATCGAGGATGCTCCAAAGGAGGAGCTGATGCAGTCTGCCGCCCGCATTCTTGATGTTTTGTTTGCAATGGATATCAGCCAATACCGCAATGACCTCAGGAAAGAGGGGCTCGATCCGGCGGCCGCGGTCGACAGCACCGCAGAGAAATTCGCATCCGATCCGGATTACCTTTACTTTCTCAATTTTCTCGAGCGATTCAAAGCGGAATATCCCACAAATCCGATGATCCAGACATTCATAGACCGCGCCAGCGATGGTGTTTTAAGCCACATCTCCCGCGAAAAATTGGAGCAGTTGGATTTGAATCTGCAAAGATCGACCTCGGATGCGCCGATGACAGAACCGGGAGGATGATCTTGAAGATTTTGGCGCTCAACTGGCAGGACCCCAAAAATCCCATGGGTGGCGGGGCAGAGGTACATCTCTGGGAAAACCTGAAGAGATTTGCTGAATGGGGACATGAGGTAACGCTTTTATGCTCCGACTTCAAGGATGGAGGCCCCGAGGATTTTTATGACGGCGTAAGGGTGATCCGCAAGGGCAAACGCCTTAACTTCAATTTCGTTGCTCCCCGAATGGTAAAAAAAGAGCTTCGCCAGAACAACTATGATATTCTTCTGGAAGATATAAACAAAATCCCGTTTTACACCCCATTCTACGTAAAAATCCCAATTCTGGCGATTATACCGCATCTATTTGCAACTACTGTTTTTCAGGAGATCAATTTCGTGCTGGGTTCCTATATCTATATCATGGAACAGCCGCTTCGATATATCTACAAAAAGTTTCCGTATTGCGTTATCTCTGAAAGTACCAAAAAAGATTTGATCAGGCGCGGAGTCAGCCCCGACAGAATTACGGTAATCGAATGCGGCATCGACGAGGAAACCTATTCTTATGATGAATCAGTTAAGAAATACGAGAATCCGACGGCGCTTTACCTGGGACGTATCAAGAAGTATAAATCTATTCAGCATATTTTGACCGCCTGGCCCAAAGTGCTGGAAAGGGTACCCAAAGCCAGCTTGCAAGTGGTTGGCAGCGGTGATTATCTCGATGCCTTAAAAGCAAAAGCCGAGAAGCTTGGAATTTCGGATTCGATTGAATTTCCGGGCTTTGTCTCGAAAAAGTCCAAGATCGAACGTTTCCGCAAGGCATGGTGCACAGTCTATCCCTCGCTCAAGGAAGGCTGGGGTTTGACCAATATCGAGGCCAATGCCTGCGGGACGCCAGCGCTGGCATCAAGAGTACCCGGATTGAAGGACTCGGTGTCTGACGGCAAGTCCGGTATGCTTTTCGAATACGGCAATATCGAGCAAATCGCCTCCCAGATTATCAAGCTGTTTACCGATGAAGAACTGCGAATATGTCTTTCCAAAGGAGCGCGTGAATGGGCTGCCAGATTCAACTGGGACGACTCGGCCGGAAAAATGATAGAGCTGATCGAGAAGATTGTTAAAGAAGGACGACGATGACAAATCGTAACAGGCGTCTTACGATAATTCTGGGATGGGCTGTAAGTCTGGTCTTCCTGTATTTTATGTTCCGCAAGATCAATCTTGAAGAGCTATGGCAGACCTTGCAAACCGCCAATTATCTCTGGGTTATCCCTAATATTCTGATTGTCATGTTCACTCTTCTATACCGTGCCTTCCGGTGGCAGATCATGCTCGATCCAATCAAGCGGATCGGCCTGAATGATCTTTTCGCTTCAACCATGGTCGGCTTCATGGCCAGCAATATCCTCCCGCTCAGGATGGGCGAGCTGGTGCGTGCATACTCAATCGGCAGGCTGGGAAAACTCTCGCGCTCGGCATCATTTGCCACAATCGTGCTGGAAAGGATTTTCGATATATTTACACTTTTATTGATGCTGGCGGTGATATTGATATTCCGCCTGGTGCCCCTGAATCCGGAAGGCGATTTTTATAATCTTACTGTCTACGGCGGCTATATTATGCTGGCGATCTCGATTGGCCTGTTTATGCTGCTTATATTTCTCAAGATTAAAAGCGATGCCACCCTCAAATTTCTGAAAAAAATCACCGGGATATTTCCCGAGAGGCTGTCGTCATTCGTACTCGATATATTCAGCAAATTCGCCGAGGGACTGTCGGTTCTGGGAAACCTGAAAAGCATGCTGAGGATTTCTATCCATTCCATACTGCTCTGGATCATGACCGCGAT
>WJIM01000403.1 GCA_014730285.1 Candidatus Zixiibacteriota bacterium | reverse complement strand
GGATTGATTTTTATCGACCTGCGCGACAGATACGGAATAACTCAGCTTGTTTTTCGACCGGAAAAGCTTCCAGAAGCGCAGATGAAGGAGGCCGGGAGGCTCGGCTATGAATTCGTAATATCGGCCACCGGAACTGTGGGCAATCGCCCCGAGGGCATGATAAATCCGGATATGCCAACAGGCGAGGTGGAGGTCGAAATTGAAAAGATGACGATCTTAAATCCCTCCAAAACACCGCCATTCGAAATAGAGGAAGAGGTTAAGGCGCTGGAGGATTTGCGTCTGACATATCGTTATCTTGATCTTCGCAGAGAGCCATTGCAGAAAAATATCGCTCTCAGGCACAGATTCATTAAGGCCGTCAGGGATTTTCTGGACAGCGAGGGCTTTTACGAAATCGAAACCCCCATGCTCATGAAATCGACGCCCGAAGGCGCTCGGGATTATATAGTACCGTCGCGAATCCATACGGGTAAATTCTATGCCCTGCCCCAGTCACCCCAGCTTTTCAAACAGATTATAATGTGCTCGGGATTCGATAAGTATTTCCAGATTGCCCGATGTCTGCGGGATGAGGAGCTCAGATCGGATCGTCAGCCGGAACATACACAGATCGACCTGGAGATGAGTTTCGTTACGCAGGATGATATTTTCAATGTATCCGAGCAGATGATGGGGTATGCCTTCAAAAAGACCCGCGAAATCTATATAAAAACACCATTTCCGATTTACGCTTATGATGATGTGATGGCTAAATACGGCAGCGACAAGCCGGATTTACGAAATCCACTGGTAATCGAGGATATTTCGGAATTGGTAAAAGATTCGAAATTCAAGGTCTTTTCGGGAGCGGTGGCTTCCGGAGGTCAGGTCAGGGGAATAAAGGTTGAAAACGGGGCTGATCTTTCCCGCAAGCAGATTTCCGAGCTTGAGGATTTGGCCAAAATGTATGGCGCCAAAGGTCTTGCGACAATCGCTCTGACCCCGGACGGGATCAAGTCGCCGATAGCCAAGTTCTTATCTGAAAAAGAGATTGAAGATATTTTCTCAAACATAAACATGATTGAGGGCGATATATTTCTGATGGTTGCGGATAAACCCAAAGTGGTGTCCGAAAGCCTGGGCGAGCTTCGCAAACAGCTTGGAAAACAATTCGATCTGATCAGAAAGGATGAATGGCAGTTCTTGTGGGTCACGAAATTTCCATTGTTCGAATATAATGAAGAGATGGATCGTTTTGAAGCTATGCACAATATCGTGACCTCTCCGGTTGAGGATGACATCCCGCTTCTGGATCAGGGCTTTGGCGCAGAAGAGGATTTATCCAATCCAAGCCATCCCTGGGCAAGGATTTACGCCAATCAGTATGATCTCGTTTTGAACGGCGTAGAGATTGCCTCGGGCGGAATTCGTAACCATCGACGTGA
The DNA here is from genome assembly GCA_014730285.1 of Candidatus Zixiibacteriota bacterium. Lineage (GTDB taxonomy): Bacteria > Zixibacteria > MSB-5A5 > JAABVY01 > JAABVY01 > JAABVY01. Next base: position 8,880 of record WJIM01000403.1, on the reverse strand, counting down.
TATACAGCAGAAAATCCTCAATGTGCTGGGGATGTCGGATGAGCGGGCGGAGAAGGCCTTCGGATTTCTGCTAAAGGCTCTGGAACTGGGTGCGCCTCCGCATGGCGGAATTGCGCCGGGAATCGACAGAATTGTGGCTTTATTGTGCGGCACCGAATCCATAAGAGACGTGATCGCATTTCCGAAAACCACTACGGCTCAGTCACTTATGGACGGATCGCCGTCGGAAGTCAGCAAAGAACAGCTAAAAGAGCTCAAAATCAGGCTGGCAATTGACGAAAAAAATAAATGAAACGTTAATGCTGGTTAATAGTTATAAACAGGATTGATGATTTATTAATAATATATACATTTATAAAAGTGTATATTATATTTCGATGAATTTATTTTTTGCAGGATAATATTTGGAAGAGACTACAACCAGAAAACTTATAGTAGGTGACACCGATCTCCAGAGGCTTTTCGGCATTGGAGATATACATCTGCGTATTATCGAGGAACAGCTTGGCACAAGACTGATTGCCCGCGGGGACGAGATTATGGTCGAGGGCAACGAGGATCAGATCAATAAGGCGGAGAAGCTGTTTGCCGATTTGAAGGAATATCTTGCCAGAAATTACGAACTTCCGGAGAGCTATGTCTGGTACGCTATTTCCATGTTGAAGGAAAATGGCGAGGGGCCTGCCGAGCAGATGTCGACCGATGCACTGGTGACCTCGGGTAAGTTCAAGGTGGTACCGCGTACGGTAGGACAGCAGATTTATGTTGATGCTATCAAGAAGAATGATATTGTTGTCGCTATAGGCCCGGCCGGTACGGGCAAAACCTATCTTGCAGTTGCTATGGCTGTTAATGCCTGGCAGAAGAAGATCGTGCAGAGAATAATACTGGTCAGGCCTGCAGTCGAGGCCGGTGAATCCCTGGGATTTCTCCCTGGAGATATCCGCGCCAAGGTGGATCCATATCTGCGGCCTGTTTATGATGCATTGCATGATATGATGCCGTCTGAAAAAATAAAGAAGCTACTCGAGCTGGGGGTGATAGAGATAGCCCCCCTGGCATTTATGAGAGGCAGAACTCTCAATTCCGCATTCGTTATTCTGGATGAAGCCCAGAATACCACTACCGCACAGATGAAAATGTTTCTCACCCGTCTTGGAGAAAAATCCAAATCGGTTGTTACGGGCGATGTTACCCAGATCGATCTGCCCAAAAACCGTGTCTCCGGACTCCTTACCGCACAAAAAATCCTCAAGAACATTGACGGCATAAAATTTATATACCTTGATGAGAAAGATGTCGTACGCCACCGTCTCGTGCAAAACATCATCAAGGCCTACGAGAACGCCAAAAGAAAATAAAAGAGGTTTAATAGAGTGTTTCGTCTATTAATACGTTTGAAGCGTATTATAAAAAAGAAGCTGAAGATAGCCGGTGAAATTTATAACGGCAAGAAATCGAAAGACCGCTATCTCTATAAGTCCCTGCTGATACTGATTATAGGGTTAATTATTACGCTGGCCTATCCGCAGCAGCTCGTATATCAGCCGGTCGAGCTTCCCCGGTTAAATGATATCGCCCGGGAGAATATTGTGGCGCCGTTTGATTTTAATGTCGAACGCTCCGAGGAACAGACTGAGAAAGACCGGCAGGATGTGCTCTCCGATCTGCCGCTGCTAATAGATTACAATTACAGCCTCTATGAGCAGGTTTACCGCAACGCAGTATCGTTCTTCAGCCGAATCAGATCATTAAAAACAACGAATTTGTCCAGTGCAAAAGTTGTGGATTCGTTAAAACAGATGAAGCCCGAAATCAATATTGCCACATTACGGGATATCGCCAGGTATGATAATGTAGATCAACTCGAAAACAGCACGCTTGAGGCAATTGAATCTCTGTACAGTATAGGAATATTGCCGGACACAGTTAGCTTGACGGAATTTGATTATGACCGTGCTCAGATCAGAAAACGTCTTCAAAAGCTGAATATCGATATCGACAGCCTGAGGATTATGAATGAAGTCAGGCAGTTAGTAAAACAACGGGTTTCCTCGGATACTGTAATTGAACTATCCAGTACCGAATTCGCGGAACTAACGGCATCATTTGTAGAGCCGAATCTGAAGATAAATATGGCCGCCACCGAGCAATTCAAAGATAACAAGCTGGATGAGATTCCGCTGGTTGAAAGATCGTTTAAGGCGGGCGAGTTGATTGTGGAGAGAAATACCAAAATCGATGCCTGGCATATGGCCGCACTGGAGGCGATGACCCAGAAGCGCATAGAGACCGGCGAGGAGGGCTCGCTCTGGCATTTCGTTCTGCCTTACCTCGGGCGAGCGGCCCTTATTATCTTCACCTTTGCGGCCCTGGCGGTATTCTTTGCCTTTTTCAAAAATGGCAGGTTTTTCACCAACCAGAAGTTCACAGCGTTAATGCTGATAATGGTGCTGGAGATTGTCTTTGTTTACATAATCGACTATACACTTAACCAATCGATGTACCTGATACCATTTGCAATCGGCGGAATTCTGCTGACAATTCTGTTCGATCTTGAGACGGGCATAGTATCAACCCTGGCGATATCTCTGATAGTGGGTGTGATTCAGAATTTCAACTTCAGCCTTGCTTTGATATCATTTCTGGCGGGAACCACAGCCGCCCTTTCGGTCAAGACAGTACATAAGCGATCCGACTTCTACAGGTCAATTCTGTATTTAATGGTGATGTATATTCTGGCAGTTTACCTCATGGAATCGATGAAATTCTCGGATTCGGAAACGATTGTCGCAAATATAGCATTTGGCGTCCTGAATGCCATACTCACGCCGATAATCGCTATGGGTATCCTGCCTGTATTCGAATCGCTTTTCAATATTACCACCGACCTCAGGCTTCTGGAGCTTTCGGACATGAATCATCCTCTCCTCAGGCGACTGGCCCTGGAAGCGCCGGGAACATATCATCATTCAATACTGGTGGGCAATCTGTGCGAAAAAGCTGCTGAGGCAATTGGCGCCAATCCGCTTCTGGCGAGAGTGGGAACGTATTATCATGATATTGGCAAGATGGAAATCCCGGAATATTTCGTGGAAAATACCAGCGGCTCCAAGAGCAGGCACGATACGATCAGCCCGCATATGAGCGCGCTTATTATCAGTTCGCATGTCAAAAAGGGCCTTGAGCTGGCAGAGGAAGAGGATTTACCGGAGGCGATTATGGCCTTTATAGCGGAACATCACGGCACATCCTTAATGTCGTTTTTCTATCACAAGGCTACCGAGCTTGCCAAGGAAGACAAGGGCAAGGAGGTGCCGGAATCCAAATACCGCTATCCCGGCCCAAAGCCCCGTTCCAAGGAGACCGCGATTTTGATGATCGCCGACTCGGTCGAGGCAGCCTCAAGAACTCTGGAAGAGCCGAAACCTGCCAGAATAAGGAGCCTGGTCAGAAAGATTATTCAGGGCAAATTCGCATCGGGCGAACTTTCGGACTCCGAGCTAACTATGCGCGATCTATCGATCATGGAGGATGCTTTCACCCAGATGCTTATGGGAATCTTCCATAAACGAGTCGATTACCCCACGAAGGACGATGACGAGTGAACGTAGAAGTTTTCAACACCACCAGGCGTAAATATCTTCCTCAAAAAAGCCTTGCGAAAACGGTAAAATATATTTTAGTTTCTGAGAACAAAGGTTTTGATGTCAACGTGATTTTGACCGGTTCAAATAAAATACGCGCTTTGAATAAGAAGTTTCGAGGTAAGGATAAGTCCACCGATGTCCTCTCGTTCGTACCCGAGGATAGTGACGAACCTCCACCCTTTAAACCTATTGGTGAAATATATATCAGTCTCCCGAACGCTCTCGGGCAGGCCAACAAGGCCGGACATTCACTACGCAAAGAGCTTCTGTTTCTGGCTGCCCACGGCGCACTTCATCTCTGCGGATACACCCACGAAACCGATCCAAAATACAAAAAGATGATGGATAAGACCGAAAATTATCTGGAAAGGTCGGGGATTTAGTATGCCTCTGCTTTTGATTGCCCTGGCTGTAATATTGTTTTATCTGGCATTCAGCGTGAATGTTTTCGGCTTCGGGCTTTTGATGTACGATAACACCTCCGAGGAGGTTTTCAAGGATATTTCGGAGCGCAAGAAGCGGCGGCTGAATAAATTCTTTTCGAATATCACCCGCTTCAAATACTTCGTACAAATATTCAATAATTTCTCCCTGGTAGTGATTGCACTTCTGATTTACAGGGCTACCTGGCATATTTTCCCGCACAATGCCGCTGTCAGAGCAATTATTACGATTGCGGCAATTGTGCTTTTATGGCTGATCTTCCTGACGGTTGTGCAGTTCTTCTCAAAAAGAGTATCCTCGCGCTGGATCGTGAACACTCTGATCAAAAAGCAGATGCTTATCACGCTTTTGTATGCCTTATTCACTCCGTTTATTCTGCTATTCGTAAAGACGCTGGATATCTATAAGGGCGAAAAGATTCCGGAGGACAAAAAAGAGGAACTGGTGGAACGGGCTATCGAATCGATGGCTGATGAAGTCGGTATCGAGGAACCGTTGATGGAGGAAGATGAGAAGGAGATGATCGAGAATATATTCGAACTCGATCAGACTTCCGTTAAAGCTGTTATGGTACCCAGGATAGACATAGTTTCCCTGCATGCGAAAATGAATCTGGATGAAATAAAGGAGATAGTCCGCAATTCAGGCCATTCGCGTTTCCCGGTTTATGGCGAGGATGCCGATGATGTGCTCGGATTTTTATATGTCAAAGACCTGTTCTGCCGCGATGCTGTAAAAGACGAAAAGTTCAATATTCGTGAATATATCCGTAAGGCCTATGTTATTCCCGAAACCAAGCGTCTTGACGAGCTCCTGGAGGAGCTGAAACGCTCCCGTACCCATATAGCGCTTGTGGTCGATGAATACGGCGGTACGGCCGGAATCGTGACTATGGAGAATATTATCGAGGTAATAGTGGGCGATATTCAGGATGAACACGATTACGAGCATCCGGATATCGTGAAGCTGGAATCAGGCGATGTGCGTGTTAATGCCAATGTCTCGGTCGAGGAGCTGGCCGATTATCTCGATATCGAGCTCGAGGACGAGAGCTTCGAGACCGTGGGGGGCCTGATTTACGACCTGGCCGGAACTCTTCCCAGCCCGGGACAGGTACTCACCCATGACGGGCTGGAGTTTAAAGTCGAAAAAGTATCAGGCCAGAGGATCGAGACCATAAAAATAAAAATAATTGACCAGCCAGCAAAATCTGAATAGATTACCACACTCGCTTCTTAAAACAGAAAACGAATTGCAAATTATAAAGGATGGACTATGACTGATTCATATAGTTCCCATATCGCTGAAAGCGCCAAAATCGGCGAGGATACCAAAATCGGAAAATTTTGTGTAATCGAAGATGATGTCTCGATCGGTTCCAACTGCCAGATCGGACATCATGTGGTTATCCACAGGGAAACCTCAATCGGTGATAATGTGCGTATCGATGATAACACTGTTGTCGGAAAAGAGCCGATGCGTGCGGCCAACTCGGCGGTTACCAAAGAGCAAAAGCTGGCACCTGCTGAAATCGGCGATAACTGCATAATCGGAACAAATGTTGTGATTTACCGTGGATGTACTCTGGGCGAGAAAGTCCTGGCCGCCGATCTTGCCACGATTCGAGAGAATGTCAGGGTCGGAGATTACACGATTATAGGACGCAATGTTGCTATCGAGAATTACTGCAAGATCGGGCAGCGGTGTAAACTCGAAACCGATGTTTACATCACGGCCTATTCCGAGCTGGAAGATTTTGTTTTCGTAGCTCCCTGCGCGGCCACCTCGAATGACAATTTTGTGGGACGTACCAAAGAGCGCTTCAAGCATTTCAAAGGCGTTACCATCAAACGCGGAGGACGCATAGGAGCGAACGCCACTATCCTGCCCGGCAAAGTCATCGGCGAGGACACCTTAGTGGCGGCAGGCGCGGTTGTTACCAAAGATACGCCTCCCCGAAAGATCGTAATCGGCTCGCCCGCCAGGGAACTTCGTGATGTCCCCGAAGAGCAGCTACTCGAAAACCAGGAGTAATCTCCTGTTTAATTTTGTTGACAAATTTGCACTGATTTCTTGATTTGTCTCTATCAGCCCTAAGGAGGGGAAGATGGGTAAGCTGTATTATAATTATCGAGATATCCTCAAAGCACCGCGCCTGGCATTAATGGGCAAGAATATTTTCATCATGCTGTTTCATGTCATGCTGGGATATGCGATATATCTCATGCTGACTTATGCCGCTTATCTGATTCAGGGGCTGAGTATCAAACAGGTCTGGCATCTCTATGCACTTTTCCCATTCGGTAAGCTCGAATTCGAAAACAACTGGGCCAAATTCGTATGGTATGTAGGCAGTGTTTTCTGGATTGCCATGTTTTTGAGGGGGTCATTGGGAGTTGCCAGATCGGCATTCGAGGAATTGCGGGGGAATTTCTTTTTCTCGATGCGGGAAGCATTCAGGTTCACCAGAAAAAATGGCCGCATAGTCTACCGGTCGATCGTAGCGGTAATCGTGTTCTTAGCATTTCTGGTGCTTCTGGGGGTAGTAGTCGGACTGATAGGCAAGATTCCGATCTTCGGTGAATTATTCTACGGCTTCTTCTACGACTTCCCGTTCTTCGTGGTATCGCTTTTTGCGGTGCTGGTGATTTTCCTGCTGTGCACCCTGATATTGACAGGGCCGGCTGTGGCCGCTGTTAAGGGCGAGGATACGATGACCACGCTTTTTGATGCTTTCTCGACCATAACTTCGCAGCCCCTGCGCTGGACGCTTTATCTTGCAGGATCGTACATTCTGGCTCGGGTCACAACCTTTGTCCTTGCTTATGCCTCCTTCAGGGCTATCCAGTTCACCAACTGGACCACCATGCTGGTTATGGGCGAAAAGCAGGCCAATCTTTTTTCACTGGGGGCACGTGAGGTTTTTGCCAATTTTCCCTATATGAATTTCTTTGCCGGACTGCCGTATATTACCCGCTTAAATCCGGGTGACTTTTTCGATGTCGGCTATGTCAATGACGTTTCCTGGTCGATGTCGGCGGGCGGTGTGTTTTTGATGATTGGCCTTGTTTTCATCCTGTTCTTCATTATCAGCTATTTCCTGAATACAATGGTGTGTGCCCAGGTGATAGCATTTCTGGATATCAGAAACGCCACCCATAACGAAAAGCTGGCTTTTATCCCTGAGGATGAGCTGGAACAGAATATGGAATCTGAATTTGACGGCAAAAAGTCGGATTAGAGAACTCGACTGCACCGTTTGTGCTCCGGTACTCCTTCTATTGCATCTTCTTATGCACTGATTCGAAAACCTGCCTTGCAGTTGGATCGAAGAGAACAAAGCGCACTGTATCGAGATTCTCAGCCTGAAATTCAAATACAGCCTTGAGCATCGATTCGGCGCATTGATCCAAACCCAGTCCGCCAACCCCGGTACCGATAGCAGGAAACGAGATCGATTTGAGCTCAAGGCTGTCGGCGACTTTAAGCGATGATGCTGTTGAGCTTTTCACTTTTTCAGCGGAAGTTACCAGATCCTGTCCCATACCGGCGGCATGGATAACATATTTGGCCTTTAATTTTCCTGCGGTTGTGGCGACCGCCTCTCCGATTTGAATCGGCCCTTTGTCTACCGCTTCTTTTTCTATCTCTTCCCCGCCCGCTATCTTAATTGCGCCGGCCACACCTGAGCCCATCCAGAGCTGATTATTGGCGGCATTGACTATGGCATCGGTTTCCTGTTCGGTAATATCGCCGTCGATAATTTCAATATTCATTTATCCTCCTTTTATGATCAATATCCGGCATTAATAATAAAACAGGCTTTATCTCAATTTGATCCTGCCAATGGCAGGTATGGAAAAGCATTGAGGTTGAAATCTGATCTTTTCCCCTCCTCAAGACGTTTATGGCCCGCCGAGGCAATCATTGCGGCGTTATCTGTGCACAAAATAATAGGAGGGTAAGAAACAGACTTTCCCTGTTTCTCTGCATTGAATATAAGCTTTTCCCGCAGTTTTGAATTGGCCGCCACTCCCCCGGCCAGAACGATTTTATCGATATTAAGGTCATTTGCCGCCAGCATAGCCTTGGAAACCAGAACATCCACAACCGCCTCCTGAAATGAAGCGCAGATATCGGCCAGATTGTCCTGCACGAAATCCCGGCCTTTCTCCTTCACATACAAAACCACGGCGGTCTTAAGTCCGGAAAAAGAGAATTCATAAGATTTGTCTTTTATGAAGGCACGGGGGAATTTATGGAAATTTGGATTACCCTTCTTGGACAGATCGTCGATAATTTTGCCTCCGGGATATCCCAAACCCAAGAGTTTCGAGACCTTGTCGTAGGCTTCGCCTGCGGCATCATCGCGGGTCTGCCCCAGAATTTTATAATCGAGGTAATCGCGCACATGTACCAGCATCGTGTGCCCGCCCGAGACTATCAGGGCCACGAAGGGCGGCTCGAGTTCGGGAGTTGCCAGGTAATTGGAGAAGATGTGCCCTTCCAGGTGATTTATCCCGACAAGCGGGAGGCCGCTGGAATAGGAAAGCGCCTTGGCAAAGTTCACCCCTACCAGAAGAGATCCGACCAGCCCCGGTCCCATGGTAACCGCTATACCATCCATATCGGCAAGAGTCATGCCCGCCTCTCTCATCGCCTGGTCATAAAGCGGGGGTAGCTTATTGAGCTGCTGACGGGAGGCGATTTCCGGGACTATTCCGCCGAACCCGGCATGATCGACCTGCGAATACACCAGATTCACGACATCATTCCTCATTCCCTC
>WJIM01000061.1 GCA_014730285.1 Candidatus Zixiibacteriota bacterium | reverse complement strand
TATGATATTTCTGCTGGCCTATATACTTGCTCCGGGACGAGGACTGATCGCTCTGATTAAACGCAGATTCAACCAGAGATGGCAGTTCGCGCGGGCAATGCTGGCGATACATCTATATCAGCATGAGAACCTTCCCGAAGCAACTTATGAAAACAGCTTCGCCCATCTGGAGGAGCATCTGCGCTGGAATCCGGATTTTGCCGGTAAGGTCGTCGAGCAGGCTCAAGGCAGAAAGCTTCTCAGAAAAGAAGGCGACCTTTTAGTTCTCACGGGCAAGGGCCGTGACCTGGCAAAAGAGTATATTGTCAAATGATCCTGCGGGTTTTTAGTAGCGATACTCTATCCATCCTTTTATAATAAATCCAAAAGCATGCATTTAAGTTGTCATTCTGAGTGAGTCCCGGCCCCTGGTCGAGAACGAACGAAGAATCTTTCACGAATCAAACAGATTCTTCGCCTTGCTCAGAATGACGGGTATCTTGTCAGGCTGGGCTAAATGATATCAGTAAGAAATCTTGCCAAATCATACGATGACAGTGTCAGTTACGCCGTTGATGATATCTCCTTTGATGTCAATCCCGGTGAAATCCTGGCTCTGGTAGGTGAATCGGGATGCGGCAAGACTACCACGCTTAAAATGATAAACCGCCTGATCGAGCCGACCAGGGGTGAAATTATCGTCAACGATGTAAATGTACTGGATTTGAATCCGGTTGAGCTTCGAAGAAAAATCGGATATGTATTCCAGGAGATTGGACTTTTTCCGCACATGACCATTGCGGAAAATATCGGCATTGTTCCGAAGCTGCTGGGATGGCCCAAATCTGATATCGAAGACCGCATCAGGGAACTGCTTGAGCTCACCGGTTTGCCTTCAGACGATTACTCCCATAAAATGCCCTCGGAACTGTCCGGCGGACAGCGCCAGCGGGTGGGAGTGGGGCGCGCATTGGCAGCGCGGCCGGAGGTGATGTTGATGGATGAGCCGTTCGGGGCACTCGATCCGATTACAAGGGCCGGGCTTCAGGATGAGTTTAAAAATCTGCAAAAGGAACTGGACCTGACAGTCATCATGGTTACCCATGATATGATGGAAGCGTTAATTCTTGCAGACCGTGTGGCAATAATGCAGGAGGGAAAGATAGTTTCGATTGGCCCACCCAATGATCTGGTTTCGGAGGCGGGTAATGCTTACGCCGAGAAGCTTCTGGATACTCCTCGTCAGCAGTCGGAAAAGCTGGAAAAGATACTGAAAAAGGGAGATAAGCGATGAGCTGGGCCGAGATAACAAAACAGCTCGATCTGCTCCCCGATTATCTCGGAAGCCATTTGCTGCTGACATTATTGGCGCTGGCACTGGGAATTTTCATCTGCATCCCGCTGGGATGTCTGGTAACGCGTGTGAAGCCCTTACAATGGCCGGTACTCAGTATTGCCGGGATATTGCAGACAATTCCGGGCATTGCGCTTCTGGCGCTGATGGTACCGATTCTGGGGACAATCGGTTTCGTACCGGCGCTTGTCGCCCTGACCATATACAGCTTCATGCCGATCCTTCGAAATACAGTCACCGGCATACTTGGAGTTGAAGCGGCAGTAGTTGAGGCGGCGCGGGGAATCGGTATGACCGATAGGCAGCTTTTATTCAAGGTGGAACTGCCGCTGGCGATGCCGGTAATCGTGGCCGGGATTCGCACCGCCACTGTATGGGTAGTCGGCACAGCCACCCTGGCAACACCGGTGGGAGCAACCAGCCTCGGCAACTATATCTTTAGCGGCCTTCAGACCCAGAATCTTTCGGCAATTACGGTGGGATGTGTTTCCGCGGCGGTTCTGGCAATTATACTGGATCAGCTTACGCGGCTGATCGAGGTCGCAGCTTCAAGGCGAAGCTTCAGGCTCGGCCTTGCTTCAGGAGCTGCGCTCCTTATACTGCTGGTGGCAGGAATATCCCCTGCGCTGTCCTCAAACGGTCAGGAGCAAAAGATTGGTACAGTGTCGATCGGATCGAAACCGTTTACAGAGCAGTATATACTGGCCGGACTTATTTCGGATATGGCCGAAGACGTGGGATATAAAGCCGATAACCGCTCCGGTATGGGCTCGATTATTTTGTTCGAAGCGCTTGCCAATAATTCGATTGACTGCTATGTGGACTATAGCGGCACAATCTGGACTAATGTTATGAAGCGGGAGGATATTCCCTCGCGAGATGTCATACTTGAAAAGATGACTGAATGGCTTAAAGATCAGCACGATATCCTCTGCCTTGGACCACTGGGCTTCGAGAACACTTATTCCCTTGCGGTTACGGAAGGACTTGCAAGTGAATACGACCTGGAATCGATTGCCGATCTGGCGGAAATATCAACACGGTTTACGATGGGCAGTGATTACGAGTTCTTCTCCCGGCCCGAATGGGAATCCTTGAAGAACACATACGATCTAAGTTTTAAGGATTTGCGCACATTCGATCCATCCTTGATGTACGGTGCGATTGCGGAGGGAAATGTTGAGGTGATCTCGGCTTATTCCACAGACGGACGGATTGCGGCCTATGATTTGAAAGTTCTCGACGATCCTCGTCAGGCAATTCCCCCCTATGATGCAGTATTGCTTGTGTCGCCGCAAGCAGCAAAGGATCAGAGGCTTATTGATGCTCTTGCCCCGCTGATTGGTGGCATTGATAATGGCGAAATGCGTCAGGCCAACAAGATGGTCGATCTGGATAAGATGCCTGTAGACAGCGCAGAGAACTACCTGAAAGAAAGAATAAAATAGAGACTTCTATTACCCGATTTTTTCAATCGTTTTTAATCCCGAATTAACTCCCGTCAAATTTAATTCTAATATTTACGGCCAATAATGGTACCGTGAGCGTTCTACCTTAATCCCCCGTAAACAGGGCGTCCTAACCCGCCCTGTTTTCTTTTTTGCTATCATTCAGCTATTTGGAATATATGTCTATACTGATATGATTGCCTGCAAATGAAATAGTACCCGAAAGGTCATAAACGAAATCAAAATTCTGGCCATGCATCTCAATATTAGCAAAGCTCCGATCTGTCAATTTATCAAGTGCAATAACCTTGTTATTCAATCTGATTGAGTCGGGGGCCTTTGAATAGAATACAACAGTTTTTCTCTTTGTATCCCAGTCATTCTCTTCCATAAGACCGCAGTCATGAGCCTGAAATACGAGACCGTCCTTCTTTAGAGAATATATTTTGAAATGGCTGCGAAGCTCTCTACTACCGTTGTCCATCAGCCATTTTTTTGAACTTGATGATCTTGAACGACTGACGCCATTGTTATTTAACGATATCTCAATCCTGTATCCGTCGGAGTTCTCAAAATCCTTCAGCTCATTTTCATATCCCAGCCTGTATTCATTGATTTGAGTAGAAGCGGAGTTTAATATTCGCGAATAATTGTAATGGGCCTTTGATTTTTCGAGAAGAACGGCAAAGCCACTCTCATCCAGATTTAGTTCTTCCTGAAATAGCTCTGCATAAGATGAACTCTCGCCAAAATCGGGCCTCCGGTCTTTCCAATCGACACCAAGATAATCAAGTAAATAGCATTGAACGGCCCCCACCGGATAAATCCTGTTACGGGGCATATCCTCGGGAGAAAAGGCATAATCTGTGAGGCGGGCTTGACATCTTTTTAAAAGCAGATGCGGTAGATCGAGGTACTTTGATGAATCCTCAAATTTAGCTTCCGCATCAAGGTCCTTTATACATGCAATGCTTCTATTCTCGATGTAATGCGCTGTGCCCTCCTGAAGCTCCTTGCCCCGCTCGTATTTCCTGAGATATTCATCCGCGCGGCTCCAGCGTGCTTTTCGCACGGCAACGAATCTTCCGATATATTCACGGCATTTTTCTTTATCATCTTCAATTGCCATCTGAAGAGCATCTTCCAGAACCAGCAGTTCAAGCGTGGCCAGAGACGTGTTGACAGAGTCCTGAATATGATATTTCTCCTCCCTTTCCCAGGGGATTTTCCATCCGTTATCATATTGAAATTGATGAAAGCATTCATGGATAATAAAGGCATAGGTCTCCTGTGCTGATCTTTCCCAGTATGGAACCGCAGCGACTCTGATAGTATCCACCTCGACCATGAAAGCAAGCTGTCCCGCCAGATGTTTGTACTGCCCGAAATAGATCTGAGCATTACCCGTAATTTTCGGCCAATCCTGCGGATATGGGTTAAAACCCGGTACTTCGGTCGGATAATTCACCAGAAGCGCCCATTGCTCCGGGACATAAAATATAAACGGTTCCCTGGCAAGGTTATAGCCGGGCCAGATTGAATCGGGGCAAGTCTCAAAAAGTTCAATCACAGCATTGCAGATTCTTAAAGCTTTTTCTCCCTTATTTGATAAATCCTCGCTATTAACGTCGATCGGATTTGCAAAAATAATTAACACGCTGAGAAAAAAAGCGCACAGAAAGGCTTTTCGAATGAACATAAATAACCTCGTTTTTTAAGAATGCGGATATAGCATTGGTCTAATCATGGTCTACGACATCATAGATGAAAGGTTACATTTTATCAGACAAGCTTTAGGCTTGATTCCAATTAAAGCAAAATATCATAGACACATCATACC
>WJIM01000402.1 GCA_014730285.1 Candidatus Zixiibacteriota bacterium | reverse complement strand
GTCGATTCCCGCTCCCCTCGGGACAAGAGATCCTGACGGGGGAACTGTGTAAGCCACAACGTCGCTGGCCAATGTATCCGTTTCGGTCCAGTAATAATTGCGGACCTTAAGTCCGAATTCCGGCAGCTTCAGCTCCGCCTGCCTGACAGAATAGCGCACCAGCTCCGGCACCTCGACCATTTGCTCACCGGCTGAGATAATGACTTTGACCTTGCGGTTTTCCTTGATCTGCGTTCCGGCGGCCGGAACCTGAGAAAGCACTGTGCCCTCAGCAATACCGGGCGATGCCTGCCGTCCCTGTATAACTATCTCGAAATCATAACGTTTCGCTATGGTCTCGGCCTCGTCAAAAGACTTATTTACGATATCCGGAAGCGGATATTCGGTACCGTGACGAGTATATGCCGGCATTATGACATTATCGAACAGGAGAAATAGCACAATTCCTGCGGCCAATAATATCCCGATATATTTTAAGGCCTTAAGGGTTGGCTTTATCAGCTTTTTGAAATCCGGTATTTTTATTTTATCAGACGGCATATAATTCCCGTTGCATAATTCTCACTATTATACCCCTGAGACAAAAATATTTCAACAATTTTAATTTTTGGGGATAAATAAACCGCTCTTAGATTATATCAAATGGATCAATATGGCTGCCGTCTTCAAAACGATAGAGCGCCTTGCGGTGAATTTCCAATGCCGGAAGAATATCCGGATCGATTTTGAAGCCATGCTCCAGGAGTTCAAGCGGTTTGATAAAGCCCAGATCAGCCATGCCGGTCTGCATTGTCAGCCTGGTTCCGCCTTGTTCGGTTTTCTCTGAACTCAAATCGATTATCGCTCTGCGCCCCTCGACATCAACCGGACCGGATTTGGTCTCGCGCTGGAAGTTCAACTCATCAGCCTCCATAATTTGTGAGCACAGCTCTTTAACTATTTCAAATTCCAATGGAAGAGCAACCTCGTAGACCGCCAGATTTAATTGCGAGGCCAGAGACTGGGTTTTACCGAGCAGGGGCTTTGTTCCCAGCAGTTCGAATCCGGGCGGGAAATCGCGGCTTAATTTATTGATCATATATTCGTGAACCGGCACATCCATTTGTATGTCGAAATACTCCGCCTCCGAGGTGAATCCCAATGTCAAAGGAGGCCCGTAGCTGAATTTGGGTTTTGGACGAAATCCCTGGCTGAAACTAATCGGCAGATTCGCCCGGCGAAGAGAGCGTTCCATCGCCTTCATATTGTCCAGATGCGAAAGGAATCGCGCCAGACCGTGCCGTCCCCATTTAATCCTCAGACGGCTCTGGGGCACCGTGCCGGTGGGCTGTGCTTTCTGGACTTTGGGCGCGCGGCCGTATGTGATTTTATTATCAGTGTCCTCACGCTTTTTGTTCGGGGCTTCCTTTTCAGGCCTCTTTTCTTTATCCAGCGATTTGACTACGTCCGTAAGGCCTCTTGATTTGGTTAATTCTTTCAGAAGCGATTCCTTCGACAGCCCCTTCTGAATATGATCCCAGGGGAGAGGCTTCCCGGTCGATCTTTCGGCCAGATATATATCGGGATCAATTCCTTCTTCCGTGCAGGCCTTCTGCCAGATTTCAAAATCGAAGCTCTCGCTCCAGCCGTCCATATGTGCGCCCATCCGGTATGCTTTCAGGATAACATTGCCGATTCTACGGTCGCCGCGTCCCAGAAGCCCCTCGAGCCAGGTGGTTTTCGGATCATGAAATTTGAGATGGACATTGCGTTTTCTAACTGCATGTTTAAGGAAATCCATCTTCTCATAAGTTTCCTCGATGCTGATCTGCCTTTCCCACTGCCAGGGAGTATGAGCTTTAGGACAGAAGGGGGAGATGGTGATATTGAAATTACGGCGCCCCCTGTGTTTATCCGAAATCCGATTGAGCTTCGCGATCAAATCGGCAATGCCCTGCAAATCCTCCTCGGTTTCTGTGGGCAGGCCGATCATAAAATAGAGCTTGATGGTCTGCCATCCCTGCTTAAATGCCTCGGTCAGCACCTCCACCAAAGTCTCCTCATCAACCGCTTTGTTCATGACACCTCGAAGGCGCTCCGTTCCGGCCTCAGGTGCAAAGGTCAGGCCGGTGCGCTTATTCTCGGTGATCATCTTTGCAAGTTCCAATGACATTCCCGAGATTCGCAGGGAGGGTAATGATACCGCCACATGCTTATCTTTTAGCTTATCAACCAGTCTTCTGACCAGTGTCTCGATTTCAGGATAATCTCCGGATGACAGCGAAAGCAGAGTAACCTCATCGTATCCGCTTTTTTCAAGGCTGGTCGTAGTCTGATTCACGATATCGTCTACAGAGCGTTTGCGGGCCGGTTTGTAAATCACCGTTGCCTGGCAGAAACGGCAGGCATGCCCGCATCCGCGCATTATCTCCACCGCAAGACGGTCATGCACGGTTTCTACGAAGGGGATCAGGGGAGTTTTCGGATAATATGAGTTCTTCAATTCCCGAACCACACGCGCCTTGATTTTGGCGGGAGCAATATCATTAACCGGTGTCAATGACTTAAATCTTCCATCCTCTGTATATTCGCCTCTGTAAAATGAAGGAACATAAACTCCCTGAATC
>WJIM01000401.1 GCA_014730285.1 Candidatus Zixiibacteriota bacterium | reverse complement strand
CTACCTGAAGGCCGGGATGAACAGCTCCATAGAAATTATCACAGCCGAGGCTTACGGTGCGGTTCTGGTACCCAACGGTGCGATTAAGGATCCGGAAGAGGTCGGATTTACGGGCGAGATTGCACAGGGTGAAAAGAAAATAGGCGGCGAGGAAGGCGGCCAGAAACAGATGAGCCGTGAGGAAATGCGTGAAAAGATGAAAGATATGAGTCCGGAGGAGATTGCCGAAATGCGCAAGAAGCGTCAGGAACAGCGCGAAGCCATGGCCGATAAGAAGGTAATTATGGTCAAGCGTAACGGCGAATTCGTCCCTGAACTGGTCAGCGTAGGCAAATCCAATCTGGATTATACGCATGTGCTCTCCGGCATTTCTGTGGGAGATACTGTTGATGCCACGCCGTTTTCGCTGATGATGAAACAGCGCGCCGAATTTCGTGAACGGATGGAACGCTACCGTGGATCGATGGGCGGTTTGAAAAAGAGCGACTAACTATATTGAGATATCGAAGAAGTATGGTTTAAGCGATTCATGATGCCGAAGACCATTCCGCTTCGGTTGTCTAAGCAGAATCCAATACCGGGGCTTCCATTTTACTAATCACCGCCTCCGCAAATTCGGTCGTATCCGCTTCTCCACCGATATCCCGGGTGACATGCTTGCCTTCTTCATAGACCCTTGTAACAGCAGAAAATATCCTGTCGGCCGCATCATCCTCGCCCAGATGCCTGAGCATCAACAGCGCTGAAAATATCATAGCGGTCGGATTTGCAATATTCTTTCCGGCGATATCCGGTGCGGAACCGTGCACCGCCTCGAAGACTGCATATTTATCACCGATATTAGCGCCGGGCACCACACCCAGACCGCCCACCATGCCCGCTACAAGATCGGAGACGATATCGCCGTAGAGATTCGACAGCAGCAGGATATCGAATTGATGAGGATTCATTACGAGCTGCATGCAAAGGTTATCGATTATTTTGTCATTATATTCTATTTCCGGAAATTCCTTGGAGACATCTCCTGCGCTGTCCAGAAAGAGCCCGTCGGATAATTTCATGATATTGGCCTTATGTCCCGCCGTAACCTTCTTACGTCCCATACGTTGTGCATAATTAAATGCCCAGCGGGCGATTCGGGCCGATGAGATAGCTGTAATGACTTTGATCGACTGCGAAATTCCCGGTGCGATAACATGCTCGATTCCAGAGTACAAATCCTCGGTGTTTTCGCGCACGATCACCAGATCGATATCATCATAACGTGATTTGATTCCCGGAATATTTTTCACGGGACGAAGGTTCGCATAGAGTTCCAGTTCTTTCCGGAGTGTGACATTGGCAGAACGGAAGCCCTTGCCGACTACAGTGGTCAAGGGCCCTTTCAGGGCGATACGATTTCGTTCTATTGAATCCAAAAGTTCCTTCGGCACAGGCTCGCCATGTTTGGGCATCGCCTCCATACCGGCAATCTGCCTGTCCCAGTTAATATCCACTCCGGTAGCTTCGATAATATTAAGAGTGGCTTTGGTGATTTCCGGCCCGATTCCATCCCCGGGTATAAGTGTGATTTCATAAGATCCCATTTTCAAAACCTCTCAATATCGACAATTTAAGTCCACTTCAAACTCTGATTTGTACTATAATTGCCCCTTTTGGAAAAAGTTTCCGAGTTGCTATAAAAATGGAATAATAATATCAAAACCGCCGGAGATTTGTGTCTCCGGCGGTTTCGAGGAGGGTAGACATCCCCACATCTACCGCCCATTATGACAGAATAATCACGGACATAACAGGTGCTACGGCCGTGATTTTTATATGCTTTTATCAATGTTCATGTTCATGGCCGAAATCCTGCTCTTCTGCCCCACTGCGAAGATTTGTATAATCATAATATGACATCTCCGGCAGCTTTTGCATAAACGCCACTATGGGCCAGATTGCTTCATCGTTATGGGTATCACCAAACGCCGGCATGCCTGTCATCTTGATCCCGTGCTTTGTGATCCAGAAAAGTTCAGCAGCGCTCCATTCCTCGATTTCCTCCGAAAGCGCGGGCGGCAGTGGATATAAACCTTTGGCAAATTCATCTTTGCTGATCCCGATCGCGCCGTGACAGGTAACACACATCTGATCGAAATGCTCGAAGCCCTCTCTTATCATGGCGGAATCGCTCAGGTCGGGCGCATCTATTCCCTTTGCATGTTTGCGGATGGAATTATCTTTGGTGGCATTAATTATTTTTAGTGTCAGACCTGTATGCTCGGATGTTGCCGCGATATTATACATGCCGGAATTTATGAATATCACGAATAGGCCGAATGCTAATGCCAGGATTATTACTATTGCAATCAATATTTTCATATTTTTTTATCCTGTTTTCAAAATAATAAACACCCCGGCCCCTTATCGAGGCCGAGGCTTATTCCACGACTAAACCCGAAATCAAAAAGCTTATATCTTTTTGAAAACCGAATTAACCTGTGAAGGATGAAAGATAGCCGTGATCATCTATTGATCATTGGTAAACAGGTAATCATCCCCTTTTGCATTGGCATGACAGGATATGCATGCCTGGCCTGTTCCTTTGGCTACCCGTCCAGCTAAAGCAACCCCTTTTGGGTTTTTAAGAATTTTGCCGTCCGGGCCGTACTTAACCCAGAACCAGTTATTATTATCCGGATCATAACCATTCTCTCGCTGCAGCATAATAGTCACCGCGGCAAGATAATCGCCCGGAGATTCAGCCACTTTTTCCTGAGTAACATCTTCTCCGCCAAAGTTGTCCTTGACTACAATGTGATACGGCGTGCCCTCAACATGAACCATATTGTAATACAATTTCAGGAATTTGCCGTGCGGCGATGCCCCCGGATATACACCCGACCCCATAGGCCAGTCTTCGTAGCCATCCATAGCGGTCCAGAGCTTATTGGCAAATAGGACATCTTCCGATCCGCCAAACGGCATATCTTTTTGAGCCAGGGCATTTATACCAAGGCCGGTTATGAGAATAAACATTAACGAGAAAAATAAGATCGCTATAGTTCGCTTGCTCACTATATCCTCCTCAAAATTTATGGGAATTGCATTCTTGCCTTTAATATGCTCGCCTTTTAGTAATTCTCTCAACCATTGCGTCAATAAGATAGCTTTTGAGATACCCGCCATCAATACTAATAAAATCCATAGAAATTACGTAGATGTCTTACGCAATAATCTATTAATTTAAGACATTACCGCCCTCCTGGTGTGCCAATGCCGGTATTTCCCATAAAGGCATGTGAGATAAGAGGTTGATTAAAACGAGAATCCCAGAGAAAGCTTTATGCCCCGGTGTTGATCGGAAGGTAGTGAAATCTGTGCCCTGATTTTGTTGTTATGTCTTTCCACAGCATTATCCACGAAGAGAATATCATAGATCCAGCCACCCAAAAAGGCAATAATGCTTGCTGTAAGTAAAGAATGAGTAACAAATTCATTTTCTATTTCCCCATTACCAAGAGCAGATGAAGCTCCATATTCTATGATCAAACTCAGTGAAAGAATTTCAAGACCCAAGAGAATGGAACCGGTCAAATAATCACCAGCATAATAATGTCCAAGACCATGTATGAAGCAGCCCGGAAATAGCGCAAGAAAGAATGCTGTTTCTTCGGATTTATATGAAGCGTTTTCTTCTGAATTTGTATATGATTCTCGGCCTGAACTCAGGATGATTTGATTCTGGAACATGCCTGGATTTCGAGAGGCAATACTGAATTGGTGTTCTGAGTTGGTCTGACAAAAACCATCAGTGGAAAATAAAGGAAAGAGCAGAAGCATGCCCATTATAAATATGATTTTAGGGAATTTGTCCACTATCGCCTCCCTGCTTTATCAAATGTTGAACGCAAAGATATAGTTTGCGTGTCGCGATTAACTTAGCAATCTAATTCTCCGTCGCCATTTATATCACATGGTGCAAAGCCATCTAAAAAGACATGATTGATTATATTGACAGCATCGCTGATATTCACATTGCCATCGCAGTTGCAATCGGCCGAAGGCATAGATTCTGGAGGTGTGCCTCCCTGGAAAATATAAACGATGAGATATACGGCATCGCTGACATTCAGAGCGCCGTCGTTGTTGGCATCACCACAGATTGTCTCATGATCCGAATGATAGAGAAACTCACCATCTGATGCCTCAGCAGTATTTTTCAGGAAATACATGTCCTCCAGTCCTGAATCCAGTCCCTTTTCGAAGGGATTTATCGGCTCACCAAAATAGTGGACGATATTGATTCCAGTCTGAGAAAACTGATCGTGCAGGCAAATCTGCCAGTCTGTGCAACTCGCTTGATTTGATGGATCGCAGTCATAGTTCCAGCCAGTAGCCATAAGATCATTACATGGTTCGCAAATACTGCATATATCAAAATTCTGGCTTTCGTTTTCAAGACCATCGGTGAATGTGAACACATACTTGGCTTCAGCATCCAAGTCGTCAATCAGACAGTGAGATTGGCACATGGCAGCCGCAAGAGGTGTGTCATGCCTGGGATTCTGGATGGCATCAACTGCATCATGAAGATCAGTCTCATCGCTCGTAAAATCCTGAAGCAGTACAATACCATCAGCGTTAAAACTCATAACAGCCGCCTGATAAGTGCCCGGATACTCCAGATCATTAAAATCCAGCAGACTATCAATTTCATCATGTGCCATCGATTTTGCTCTTTCCAGACGGGATTGTCCCAATGGATTTGTCAAAGACATTGAGCCGGAACGATCTACTGAGATAATTGCTCTTTTGCTGGGAAAGGACTGAGGCAGTTTAACGACAAAAGCATCTGAACCTTCCTGATCGGTCTGATAAGGATTTACGGTTGGAAAATCCATTGAATATGTGAATCCTGCCACATATGCGTGGCCTGAATCATCAATCGCAATGCCCAGAGCTTCATCTTCTGCAGAGCCTCCCAAATATGTACTGTAATTAAGACTGTTGCCGGAACTGGAAAACTTGGTAATAAAAGCATCCCAAATTCCTTGAAATGGCTGAATTGAGTTAAGGATCGGGAAATCTATAGATTTTGTAAGACCCGTAATATATGCACGACCATGATCATCTACGGCAATAGCCATAGCGTTGTCAATTTCGTTACCTCCCAAGAATGTGCTATAGACAATGGCACTTCCGGAATATGAAAGCTTGGTAACGAAGACATCATCTTTCCCTTGATATATCTGATATGGATTGGCAGTTGGAAAGTTAGATGAAAGTGTCTCGCCAGTCACATAGGCTGAACCCTCATTATCTACAGCAATACTGAAACCACTTTCGGTACTGTCACCTCCCAAATGAGTGCTATAAGCCAGACTGTTTCCGGAACTGGACAGCTTGCTAACAAAAGCATCGGCATCACCAATATACTCTTGGAATGAATTATGGGTAGGAAAATCAGTTGAAATTGTTCCTCCGGTTATATAAGCAGATCCATCATCATCAACCGCGATATCCATTGCCCCTTCGCCCTGACTTCCTCCAAGATATGTACTGTAAATAAGGCTGCTGCCGGAACTGGAAAACTTAGTTACAAAGGCATCTGAACCGGCCTGATCGGTTTGATAATAGCTAAGGACTGGGAAATCAGTTGAATTAGTAGCGCCTGTCACAAATGCACTCCCTGAAGCATCCACAGCGATGCTTCTTGCATTATCATGAGCATTACCGCCAAGATATGTGCTATATTTCAATTCATTTCCAGAAGAAGAAAGCTTGCTAATAAATGCATCATAGTCTTCAATTGGACCCGGTTTTGTCTGGAACTGATTGAGAGTGGGAAAAGAAGTTGAATTTGTCGTTCCGGTTACATAAATCTGTCCCGAATCGTCAACAGCGATTCCATATCCTAGTTCATGATATCCGCCACCAAGATACGTACTATAAATTAGGTTATTTCCAGACTGAGATAATTTCGTAACTACGACATCGATGTTTCCCTGATAGGTTTGATATGGATTTAAGACAGGGAATTCTGAGCCATATGTTGATCCCACCACATAGGCATATTCTGAGTCATCCACTACAATGTCATTTACTCCATCTCCATAGCCCCCACCCAAATATGTGCTATACACCAAGACAGGATCAATTATCAGGGGCAAGTTCGGATTATAACTATCATCAAGTTTAAATGAGAAAGTACTATTATCTGTGATCTTATATTCGCCTTCAATTCTTTGACGTTTACCGCTATCCATCTGGTAAATAATCGGTTTTCTTTCTATCACATCTCCCCAGTCTGTCTCAACTACCAGTTCGCCAGATGAATTGACACTAAGTGATCGGGCGCCCTCATATTTAATTTGTATCTGGGTGTAATCAGTACCAGGTGAGACAATGAAATCATACTCCATTTGTTTGCCATTACCATAATATTTTAGGTCGATGCCGGGATATATGTCTCTGAACTGAACAGCCTTATAATTGGAAACATCAGTATGCCAATTATTAGGATCATTGCCGATAAAATAATTGCATTTGTATTCCATCAACTCTTCACCCGACATCACAGGATCAGGATTTGCCCCAACGAATGAAGCCTTAATAACAAGCTGCTCGAAGCTGTCCGGCTTCAGCTCAAAAGGCTCATAAGGCGTTTGAAATGGATGGTCCGGATTGGAAATATCTTTGTCGATTTTTCTTACGAATTGATAATATACGCCCTCCCGGGTAAACCACATAGTTGCTCCACCGGCATTTGCCCTGAAAAAAGCCCGTTCATCCCATTGTCCCTGATTTTCCGTAAAACACAGCGGAGATAAGCTCATATTTTGCAGAACTGTCTGCTTATTAGCAGAAATGGCAGGATTATCAAAACTCTGGCCAATTATTGTAGTGGTCAGAACAATGACGGCCACCATCTTAACAAAAAAAGCAGTCTTTTTCATGTCACCCCTCCCGTGGGGTAGTTTATTTGCAGTTATCTAATACTTTTTGCATTCACACGATGTCGGTCCGTGGTTTAATGGAAATATAGCTTGATTCCACGTATTGTCAATGAAAATGGGGCTTTTGGAATGGTCATACCATTCATAAAACAAAAACCTTGAAATCTGGTATATTCGTCGTATCTTATTCACATGGCTAACCAGGGGACATATCATGACGAGGAACGGCATCCGGCAGTAGCGGGGACATTCTACCCGCGCGATCCGCTGGAACTTTCACGCACGGTCAGCGGATATCTGGCAGAGGCCAAACGTACCGTTTTCGCCAATAAAGTACAGGGCATAATT
>WJIM01000060.1 GCA_014730285.1 Candidatus Zixiibacteriota bacterium | reverse complement strand
TTTCCCGACTCTAGGAATCAGCGCCGAGTTTTAGCGTAAGGTAAACACTCCCGCCAATCTTGCCGAGACATGTCATGCAACAACTGCGTCATTAATTAATCTCTTGCAATCAACATTTAATTACTCTTAGTTAAATCAATACCAGTTTTATTTTATTCAGGAGGTGAATATGAGAAAATGCCTTATTGCATTTTTTATGATAGTGCTGCTCTCAGTTGCAGTACAGTCTGAAGATCAGGAGAATATTCAGCTTTTTTACCCGGTCAATACATATTCGATAGTCTGCTATGATTCAGCAACCGGGCAGTTCGGCGCTGCGGTGCAGTCGCACTGGTTCAAGGTTGCTGATGTTATCTGGGCCGAGCCTGATGTGGGAGTGGTCGCCACGCAGTCGCTGGCCGATTTTTCGTACGGCAAGTTGGGACTTGAGATGATGAAAACGGGCAAAACCGCACAGCAGGCATTGGACGGTCTGAAGGCCTCCGACCCAAACTCCGATGTGCGCCAGGTGGCCATGATCGATAATCATGGGAATATCGCCACCCATACCGGGGAGAACTGCATAGCTATGGCGGGACATCGCAGCGGCGCGAATTATTCGGTGCAGGCCAACCTGATGGAGAAGTCGACCGTCTGGGATGCTATGGCGGAGGCATTCGAGAACAGCGAGGGGGAACTGGCGGATCGTATGATGGCTGCTCTCGAGGCTGCGCAGGCCGAGGGCGGCGATATCCGCGGCATGCAGTCGGCGGCCATGCTGGTTGTGACCGGAGAGCCAACCGGAATGCCCTGGGTGGATAAGATTGTCGATCTGCGTGTTGACGACTCCCCTGAGCCGTTGAAGGAATTAAGGAGGCTGATAAATATCAATCGCGCTTATGAATATATGAATCTGGGGGATGAGTACTTCTTCAAGGGCGAGGTCGAGAAGGCCAAGGAGGCCTATTCCAAATCGGCCGAGCTTGCCCCCGGCAATCCCGAGATTTTGTTCTGGCAGGCGGTGACTATGGCCTCGGCCGGTGAAGAGAAGATGGCAATGCCGATTTTCAAGCAAGTCTTCGAGATGGACGAGAAATGGCGGGTTTTAGTGCCGCGTCTGGTCGATTCAGGTCTCCTGCCGGATAATCCGGGCTTGATTGAGAGGATTGTGGGGCAGTAAGTAAGAAGAAGGTTATATTCAAACATGGACTGTTACCCATGTTCCGAGTCAGCAATTGACATATACATAGCGAGATGATCGGCTTAACCCACATTTCATGCGGGGTGCATGATAAGAAAAAACACGCCCAAAGCGAGTCTGGGGGTGTCACCCCTCCTAAAAAAACAGGCGCGAATCTCCCGATACGATATCGCTTGCCCCGGCCAAAAGAAAACATATATTATGCCACAAATCGATATTCATACCAAAGGAGTACTATATGCCGGAAAAAGCGATATCAAGGATATGGGCTGAATGGGTTCATGGGCTGAAATTCGAAGATTTAGATGATGAGACGATATATCATGCCAAGCGAATTCTATTTGATGCCATGGGCTGTGCTCTGGGCGGGCATCGCGCCGAAGACTGCGAAATATCTCTTACTGTGATAGAACAGATGGGCGGAAATCCCGAGGCGACCCTGATCGCCAAGGGTTTCGAGACCAACGCCTTCATGGCCTCGCTGGCCAATGCCCTGATGGTGCGGGTGATGGATTTTAACGATATTTACTGGAAAGAGGATCCCTCCCACCCCTCGGATATAATCCCCGCCGCGCTTGCAGTGGGCGAACGCGAGGGCAAATCCGGCAAGGATTTGCTTCTGGGAGTGGTGATCGGACATGAGCTGGAGATGCGCCTGTGCGAATTCTTCAAACCTGGAATCCGTGAACGCGGATGGCATCATGCCTCGCTGACTCAGCTTGTATCCCCGCTCGTGGCGGGCAAAATGCTCGATCTCGATCCGATTCAGCTTACCAATGCTGTCGGTATCTCCGGCTGTCATAATTTCAGCCTTGGCGCAGTTGCCGCAGGCAAGCTCACCATGATGAAAAATACCGTTGATCCTATGGCTACCCAGTCGGGCGTTATGGCCGCACTTCTGGCTCAAAAGGGGTATATCGGCACCGAGCAGATTTTCGAGGGCAAAGAGGGTGTCTGCCAGCAGATGGGCGAGGGCTTTGACTACAATGAACTTACGAAGGGTCTGGGAGAGAGCTTCAAAATCAAGAACTGCTCCTACAAGGCATTCCCAACCGAATTTTTGACCCAGTCACCGGTAACCGCGGCGCTTAAGCTGGTCAAGGAAGAGGACATCGACTGGAAGGATGTTACCCAGGTGAAGGTTCATACGATAGCGCGTGCGGTAGATATCCTGGCCGATCCATCCAAGTACCGTCCCACCTCCAAGGAGACCGCCGACCACAGTATGCCCTACTGTGTGGGTGCGGCTATCATGGATCGGATGATAACTCCGCTTCAGTTCAAGCCGGAAAAGATTTCGAATCCCGAGCTGCTGGCATTGATCCAGAGAATCAAGGTTGTGGCTGATAAGAAACTGGAAAAGGAATTCCCGGCCATGCAGCCCTCAATAGTGGATATCAAGGTCAAATCGGGCGAGGAATTCAGCCAGAGGGTCGATTATGCCAAGGGCGATCCGCGTGAACCGATGACTGATGATGACCTCAAGGATAAGTTCTACGGCCTTACTGCCGACTTCATGGAGGATGACCAGAGAAAGAACATCCATGACATGATTTTCGATATGGAAAATGTGGCGAGTATAAAAGAATTTATGAAGGCCATGATCGTGAAATAGATAAGACCTGAATCATATCCGAAAGGGGCGGCGAATTGAACGCAGATGTGAATCTGAAATACGTGATTTTTCTGCATGCTGTCGAGGGACAGACTCTCAGCCGCGAACTGCATAGCGCACATGCAGAACATCTGAAAGAACTGGACAGGCGGGGAATTCTGGTCCTGGCCGGGCCGTTTATCGAGCATAATTCCGGTATGATTGTCATAAATGCGGCCTCGAAAAATAAGGCCGTGAAAATTGCCGAAACCGATCCATTTATCATACAGGGCTACCGCACTTACGAAGTCCGCACCCTCGAATCGTGCTGCAAAGCCAGTAACTATCGTAAGCCGGATTAATTTGCCAAGGAGGAAGCATGGCTGATATTCCCTTTTTTATCGACGATGAAAAAGCGCCCTCGTTGCAGCTTGCCGAGGGCATTAATACCTCGATCTTAACCGGTATGCACGGCGAGCCCATGATGATCGTGCGCCACAATATCGATCCGGGAGCCGAGGCGCCCATGCACGCCCATCCGCAGGAACAGGTCGGCCTGGTATTCGAAGGAGAAGGCCTTTTGACTATAGGCGATGAGCGCCGCAAAGTAAAAAGAGGCGATTACTACTGCATGCCCTCGAATATCCCGCACGGCGTAGTCAATACGGGTGAGAGCACATTGCAGATGATAGAGGTATTTCATCCAATCCGGGAGGATTTTCTGGATAAAATCAAATAATCCCACATTAACTGTGCATTAAAAAACAGGGAGGTTGAAAAATGCTCAGAAACATATTATTAACGGTAATCGTATTTGCGCTATTTGCCCCGCAAATTTCCGCCCGTACATTCGACTTCATGAAGCTTTCCGACGAGATCAGCTTCTATGCCAACACCAACGACGATTTTGATACCAAAGGCCGCACACTCCAGATAGTAGCCATAAACCAGGTTAAAATCGGTACCTGGTTCCAGGTGGAGTTCACCGGTGATTTCAACTGGGAGACAACAATAGGCGTAAACTACGACTATTACATTGAAGTCGGCGTTGTCAAAAAGATATGGAAGGGCCTGAGCTTCAACTACCAGCGCATCCACGGTTCATTCGTGGATGAGCCGATCAACCAGTTTGGAGTCAGGCTCTCGCTTTAAGGCTAACATCCCGGCACAATCGTTAATATACCCGGCCAGAATGTGACCTCTTTCGAGCCGACTTTCTTATCGTATTTGCGCCAGGTCTCGAATTCCACGCCAATGTGGATGAAGACGTCGCGCCACTTTTTCGAGCACTTCGGTATGTCGATCAAAATCTCGGTGACATCATGCCCGGCGGCGGCTTTTACCACCGGATGGAATAGACGGTAGGCCGTTTTTTGTTCCTGGTAGTCCGGATACAGCATGAATTTCTCGAACACCGCTACATTCTTCTCGTCCTGTTTGCGTGTCAACTGGCAGTAGCCCACCACACGGCCGGAATCGAGCAGTACGTAAAACCAGGTACCGTCATGAACCAGCCATTCCTTCAAATCGTCAATGCCGTAATTCTCATTGAAATACTGGGAGACATCGGTGTCAGCCAAAACCTCCGGACACATCTCCTCCCATGCCATCTTGGCGATTTTCTGGATGTCCTCGAGATGTTTTGTCTTTGCCTGTTCGGTTGATAAATCCAAAACTAACCTCCGCTTTTTGTCTAATTACAATTTGAAATTTTTCTCCGCAAGCTCCGCAATGTACTCCCCAATCGTGATCGAGGCTGTGGCCGCCGGTGAGGGAGCGTTGAGAACATGAATCATATCCTCGGCTTCCACAATCCGGAAATCATCAACCAGTGAACCGTCCGGCTCAAGAGCCTGGGCACGGATTCCGGAACCGCCCTCCACTATATCATCCTCTTTCAAATCCGGCAGAAGCTTCCGGAGCTCCTTTACGAAAGCCGGCTTGCTCCATGAACGAAAATATTCATCCAGTCCGGTCTTCCAGTACTTCTTGGCCATCTTCCAAAAACCGGAGTAGGCCGCCATGTTAGCCATCTCCAGAAACGAAAAGGATGTCTTTTTGTAGGCCTTGCGTCCCAGCGCCAGAACGGCATTCGGCCCGGCCTCGACCTGACCGTCGATGCGGCGGGTGAAATGTACGCCCAGAAACGGGAAACGCGGATCGGGTACCGGATAGATCAAATTCCTGACGAGCTCTCGCCTCTCGGGCTTTATGGTATAATATTCTCCTCTGAACGGTATGATCTGAAGCTTCGGCTTTAATCCAGCCATTCGCGCCACACGGTCGGTATTCAGTCCGGCGCAGTTGATAATATGTGAGGCCTGAAAATCACCTTTGCCAGTCGAAAGGGTGATTCTGCCGTTTCCGCGTGAAATTGCCGCTACTCTTGCATTCAGAATAATATCTGCGCCTTTGCCGCGGATGATCTCCGCGTACTTCTCGACTATCTTGATATAATCGACAATTCCCGTGTAGGGTACGAAAAGCCCGGCGATTCCGGCAGAATGCGGCTCGCGTTCACGCACCCCTTCAGCATCGAGTCTCTCGATATCGGTCATACCGTTGGCCCTGCCGCGCTCCATAAGCGTATCCAGATACTCAAGCTGATCTTCCGAGGTTGCAACTATAATCTTGCCGCATCTTTCATAGGGGATATCATGCTCGCGGCAGAAATCATAAAGCGCTTCACGTCCCTCAGTACAGAGTTTAGCCTTGAGAGATCCCGGCTTGTAATATATGCCTGAGTGGATCACACCGGAGTTGTGGCCGCTCTGATGGTAGGCCAGGCGCTCCTCGGATTCGAGTATCAAAACCGACAGTCCCTGCTTTTTGCAGAGCGCCATAGCGGTGGCGGTACCAACAATGCCGCCGCCGATAATCGCGATGTCGTAGTTATTTTTCATCTACAGTAATATCCTCAATATTGACCATTGTAAATATAACAGCTTAGCAGATCAAAAGTTAATTTAAAGTCAAATCTCTG
>WJIM01000059.1 GCA_014730285.1 Candidatus Zixiibacteriota bacterium | reverse complement strand
GCCTGAATGCTATACATCTGATTTTTGACGATGAGATTGTGCCGACTTATAACGGTCCCGGTGATTTTGCTTACGCATTTGATGGATCAGTTACCCGCCTTTTGATCGCACCCTGGTTTGGCGGGAATGACGACGCGGTGTACCAGGGACTGCTTTTTACCTATACGGGAAATGGCCTGATCGACAGCTCAGATGTTGCCGACTGGGAGATGCGTAATATTGGTTCTACCGTTCAGGTAATCGGCGGAGAGCCGATGTGCGGGGATATAAATGCTGACGGTATGATACAGCTTGATGATGCGGTTTATCTCCTGTATTACATATTCTATTCGATGGAACCGCCTGTATCTATGACCGCCGCCGATGTTACCTGCGACGGCAAGATCAATATCAGCGATGCGGTTCTAATCATCCGTTACCTGTTCACCGGCAGCCCTGTACCCTGCGGAAATTGCCCGTAAGATAATCCACCAAGAAAGCATAAAAAACCCATCCACATTATGGATGGGTTTTTGTTTCTCGACATTTAGAATGTCCAGGGAGATTCGCTTTTATCGTAGAATTCGTCTGCCAATGTCTCCAAGTTTCTGGCAATCAGGTAATCGGTGGGACCGTGGAAGACGCTGTTGATTTGAATTATATCCTCGGCCTTCTGCGCGGTATAGATAACCATACCGTTCTGCGGATTCTCCGGATTGCGCCAGCATGATATAAATCGAAGATGAGCGCCCTGATATACTGAATCGGTGGTAATGGATGCGGAATCGATTTTAAAGGGAAACTCCTCTTTTAGCATTGACAGATATGAATTACCGTCCAGAGTGCCGTAAGCGACGATGTTAAAATCCGAGAGATCTCCGGTCAGTGCCTCCTCATCGGTCAAAATCCTGGCCTCCGGAAATATTCGTTCCTTTACGGCTGCAACATAATCATGCAGGCTTTCCTCGGTCTCCTTATCGTCCTCATGGGTTGGTATTATCATTACCACCTCTTCCATGTTTCCCATGGCTTTGTTGATACTACCGCTGAAGGGTATCTGATCATGCTGCTTCTCAATGTAATCGGGTATGTAATCCTCGAAAGCTGTCAGGAGCACCGGATAAAAGCTCTCAAAGGTGGGATATTTATCTCTGCTGTTCTCGTACTGCTTTAATTTATTTAGAAGGGCCGGGAAATAGATAAATCCTCTGGCGCGCTCCTTGTTCAGGGCACGTTTGCCCTCCTTTGATCCATCATGGATATACGCCAGACGCGTGGTAACCGCCCGGACAACGTGCTCATTGACAATAATCGGCCAGGAAGGATAGGCCTGGGACGACATCAGTTCCTTTACCGGCTTAATCAGGTCTTCATATTCCTCTACCTGATCGTTAAATTTTGAGGTCAGGGGATTGACAAAGGAATGGCTGAACTCGTGCCAGGCCAAATATTTGAAATACTTCTCAGTGGCGAAACGCGGGAGATCGCCTACCACTCCGTGCGGTCCGCAAATGTTGTAGATATCGAATCTGCCGTCGTCACGTTCCAGCCTCGGTCCAAAGCCTCCCGGATGAAAAAGAAGGGCGAGGATGATATTGTAGCTGTGGTTTTCCATGCCGAAATAATCTTCCAGGATATCGACATAATTCCGCCCCTCGATTTTTGCCTCAACATTCTCGGTGATGGTTCTGTAAAGACTGCTATGTTTACTGTAAAATTCCATGAAATTGCTCTCTTCGACAAAATCGCGCAGCTTTTCGACGAAGTCTTTCAAGTTATCCTCACCCCAGGCCCGTCTTTGGAGGTAGGCAGTAAACGGCCTGACAATTTCCAGTTCGGGCGGATCGGATAGATGCAGCATGGCGGCTGCGGGAGCATCAAAGCTGAACCCCAGCGAGCTCATAGAGGCAAACTTCTGCACCGCAGGATGATCCTCATACTCGGAGAAATAAGCATCGATTTCTCTCTTGTACCCGAATTCATAATCTGTAATCAAACCGGTCTTTTCCTCATATCCGGACAGATATTGCACAATTCCCAGTAATTCGATGCGCGGATCGACTGAAATATTGACATCTTTGCCCCATAAAGTGGCATTTGAAAGGGCGCTTATGAGAATCAGGATTATTATCAAAACCTGACAGCTTTTAACTTCCATTTTATTTTCCTATATTTTTAAAAATCCCGGAAATTTATTTAATATTCGTATATATTTAAAAAATAGTACCGTATCTATTATAATATTATTTTCGCCGTCTGGCTCAAAAAATTCCCGATTAATTTGAGAGCCGGTTCCGTATACCGATATACTTATATATGGGGTATGATATTCGAGGATTAGCAATGACACCTATAGGGAAAAAACTACGAGATTTTTTATACCGCTTCAGGCCCCTGCCGAGCTATTACGGAGATGATTTCAAGCAGATCTACGAATTTCTACAGCATAGCCGCTGGTGGAATCGGGAGCGAGTCAGGAATTATAAGCTCAGGAAATTGAAGGAGCTGGTTGAGCACGCGGAAGAGAATGTCCCCTATTATCGGGAGCTGTTTGCAAAACATGGAATAAAAGCAAAAGACATAAATTCACTCGAAGATTTTTCCAAAATTCCAGTCCTGACCAAAAGCAAAGTCCAGGAAAACATTGAACAATTGAAGACTGAAAACTTCGAATCGTATAATCCGGTGATAGCAAAGACCTCGGCCACATCCGGGGCGGAGACGATACTTTTTCGAAGCGCATATCTCGAGTCGTTTCGCAAGGCGGTTATCTGGCGGATTTATCACGAATACGGTTTCGATTTTCGAGACAAGAAAGCAACTATCACCAATCCCCACAGCTTTGAGCCCGACGCTCCTGTTTACGAATACGATAAGCTGGAGAATGAGCTGGTAATCGACACCTCACACCTGGTAGCGCGTCATTTCGAGAAAGCATACCAGGCATTAAAGGACTTCGGTCCAAAAATGATCTGGTCACATCCGAATATGC
>WJIM01000400.1 GCA_014730285.1 Candidatus Zixiibacteriota bacterium | reverse complement strand
CGTTGCCCCGCTGGGGAGCTCCAGAGCGGTCTTTTGTGTCAGAAGCTCCTCTTTCATTGCCTCAGCGCTATCTGTGACGACCACAATAAGAAGATCATCGGTCGACCAGTTCCTTTTGAGCACATCCGAAATACCGAAATGGCTTACAGCTTCAAGATTCTCCTGGAAATTCTCAATAAATTGCGGCTGATTATAATAGATCTCTTCTATTTCCATCAA
Organism: Candidatus Zixiibacteriota bacterium; assembly: GCA_014730285.1. Taxonomy (GTDB): domain Bacteria; phylum Zixibacteria; class MSB-5A5; order JAABVY01; family JAABVY01; genus JAABVY01. Next base: position 3,847 of record WJIM01000400.1, on the reverse strand, counting down.
AAGCTGCTGCTCGGTAGTTTCGATCAGGAATGGAAAATGATTTATTTGAAACGAGATAAATCTTTGCAACCGATTGGGCTCAATACCATTTTCAAGGATTTTGCCCAGTTCATGCAGGGCCATTTTGATCGCGAACTCGGTATTGATCCGTTTGGGATATGTCCACATTGAAAAATATTGCAATTCGAACGGAATCAGCGGCATCGGGTTTTTTGACCAGCCCGATTGTTTGAAATGCTGCGGATAGCTGTATGCGCCGTAGGACAATCCTCGTTGCGCCCGGATGGTTGTATAAAGCCTGCCGAATGATTCTCGATGCTGCCCCAGGTATGTATTCGCGGCCAGGTAGGTATACCAGAGGCTGTCGGTATGATTGTAATCCACCAGCTTGCCGATGCGTATTTGTGATTGATCGCGTCCCGGCTTTTCAATCAGAAGCGCTCTCATACCCGAAGGCTGTGAAATCATCTGCGGCCTGTCTGTTACCTTGCCCGGATTGATTTTATTCATATCATCCCTGAACCTCTGTTCAAAATCAGGAGGATAACTACCGGCCAAACCGCATATAATATTGCCCTTAACAAAATGATGCTCATAAAATGCACGAGCATCCTCTTCGGTCAATTCAGCGGCGCTTGATAAATATCCCTGCATTGGATGAGCATACGGATGTCCATCATACAATTTATGCAGAAAGGCCGCGCGGCATAGACGAGAGTCATTGCGGATAATATCTTTTATCGCCTGCTCCTGATCAGACCGGAGATTGGCGATTTCTTCCGATGCAAAAACGGGATTCAGCAGTACATCGGTAAAAATCGAGTAAAATCCGGCCAGATTTTCACGCATGGTCTTTCCGGTTATAACAATAACCTCGCGTTCTACTCGAATATCCAGTTTGCCTCCGATAGCCTCCAGGCCTTTTTCTATCTCCTCTCGGCTTTGGGCCTTCGATCCGCGCTTGAGAAGATTGGCGGTAAACCATGCCAGCCCCTCCTTTCCGTCGGGATCGGAAGCCGAGCCGGACTTTATCACCACCGCGAAATGCACAATCGGAAGCCTGTCCTGGGGCAGGGTGACAAATTCAATCTGGCTTCCCGGTTCAAGCTCTGCTTCTGATTTCTGGCTGTCGGTACAGGAAAAAGAAAATATAATAATAAGCAGGACTAAAAGACACTTACCCACCATACCCTCCTTAGGCCGCATCTGCGGGCTTTAAAACTACGACATTGCGGTTCGATTTTTTCAAATACTCACTTGCGGCGTTCTTCAAGTCCTCGACCGTAACGGTGTCGAGTTTTTCATAATACTCGAACATCATCTTATAATTGCCGCCCACAAGATGATAATACCCGATCGTGCCCACTATCCGCGCCGGACGGTTGAGGCGGTATAGATAATCCGCCTTCATGCTGTTGATTACTCGTTTGAGATCTTCCTCGGAAACACCGTTCTCTTTGATGCTATCAATATGAGAATAGAACACATTAAGCGTAGTATCGATTTTTTCAGGATCGGCAAGATCAATCCAGATCGTGAACAGCCCGGGGTCCTTCATGCCCTCGGCATTGGCACGAATCGATTCAACCAGCGCCATCTCATCCTTAAGCGTTTTTCGAATCTTCCCCGACTCCGAGAAAAACATACGTTCCAGTATCTGTAATGCAAGCAAATCGTTGTCCAGGTAGTTCAAGTCAGGAATATGATAGCCGATAGCAATCTTGGCAGGTATCTCCGGCGATTTCCAGGTAAGATTCATAGTTCTTTCCTTGCGCTGAGTCGGCTCCTTGCGGATTCTGCCGATTGGCGGCAGATGTGAGGGCCAGTCGCCGTAATGCTGCTGGATAAGATCGAGAGCGGCTTCGGTATCGAAATTTCCGGCAATTACGATTGTCACGAAATTGGGAGAATAAAAGACCTCGCGAAAATCGGCCGCATCGCGAAATGTCATATTCTTTTCGAGGTCATTTTTCCAGCCGATTACCGGATGCTCGTAGGTATGCCTTGTATATGCCAGTCTCCAAAGCTGTTCCTCAAGATAGCCGCCCGGATCGTCATCCAAAAACCGCCTTCTTTCCTCCTTCACAGGCCCCAACTCGCGGCGAAAGGTCTCATTTGTAAAATCCAGATTTCGGATTCTGTCGGCTTCTATGGCAATTATTTCCGGCAGAAACTCCGCTTTGGCATTGACATAATAGCAGGTGTAATCCTGCCCGGTATAGGCATTGGTCTGCGGACCCATATGCGCGATTGCCTCATCATAATCGGGATGTGTCGGCGTGCCGCGGAACATCATATGCTCAAAGACATGGGCAATTCCGCTCGCTCCCGGACGAAGCTCGTCGCGTGAACCGGCATTTACGAAGGTTTGATACGAGACCGTGGGAAATGAATGGTCCTCGTATGTCAGGATCGTGAGTCCGTTATCGAGCACGGTCTTTTCGATATCGAGATTTATTTGTGCGGTTAAAACCGCTGGAATCAATAGCAAAATATACAAAAATAATAATAATCTCTTCATAGAACCTCCTTGATTTGATTTAGTATAATACAACCGAACAATCAAAAGCAAGCATAAAGAGTGCTTGAAATCTTATGCGGCACAGCTTAAATTGTTATAGCATATGGAAATGACTGATAAAAAGACAAATCGCAAAATATCGCTCTCTAAAAAAATCGGCTACGGCATTTTGACTGCCGTTATTATACTGATTTTGCTGGAGATAGTGCTGAGAGTAGCCGGATTATTCCCGGCGCATGAGCTTTTCGAAAAAAGAGAGTCATCGGCAAGCTGGCAGGAGAACCTTTTTGCCGGATTTATGGGAATCCATGAGCCCGATCCGCAATTTTTGTGGAAGATGAAGCCGAATCTTAACAAGGCCTTCGTGCAAACCAACTCCCGCGGCCTGACCGGAAAACTGATACCCTATGAAAAAGATACAACAAAGATTCGAATACTTTTACTGGGCGATTCCACACCGCTGGGGATAGGGCTTAGGGACTGGGGCAGTTCATATATCTGGCTTCTTCAGGAATTTTTGAAAAGGGGATTAAATCGCGAGGTCGAAGTTGTAAATGCCTCCACCGCCGGATATACGTCATTGCAGGGACTGGAATATCTTCGTGAGGAAGGTCTTAAGTACGATCCGGATATAGTGCTGGTTTATCTTGGCAATAATGACGCCTCTTATAACGGCTATTTATCTGATTCTGCCCTGATGGCGCAGGCCTCGGAGTTTATCGGCCTCAAAGAGGCATTCAATAATTTTAAAATTTACAAAATGCTGAAAAGCTTCCTGATCCCTCTCAAGTCCGATATTCAGGATCATGAAGGTCAGGAGCTTCAGATACGAGTGCCGCCCGATAGATTCGAGCATAATCTTTCGGAGGTAATAGAGCTTTGCAGGCAGAATAATTCAAAAATCGTACTGAACACAATACCGGTGCCGTTAACATGGCCTCCCGGAGTTGAATTCAAGGTTTTCACCACCGGACGGGATACTGTTAGCGGACAGCTTTATATGCCGGAACGGCAGCGTGAGATGCTGAAGGAGAAGATGTCTCTGGCGCTGGATTGGGAGATGTTTCGGGAGCAGTACGGGCAGATCGATCCCTGGTCGAAACGGGTGCTTCAATCGTCCTATTCGGACAGCGGCAATATGCTTGAAAATATCTCCAAATATCATAAATTGCTTGAGGATAACAGTTCCAACGAAAACTACCTGAATAATCTGGGGGTTTTGTACTGGCAAAATGAAGATTATGACAGCGCTTATACGTACTTGAAGCAAGCATTGATGCAGGAGCAGAAAAATCCCACTATTTTGTATAATATAGGGATGACATT
>WJIM01000399.1 GCA_014730285.1 Candidatus Zixiibacteriota bacterium | reverse complement strand
GCCTCGATCTATTCAGCTCTTTCGATATGGAAAAGGATTCCATTCATTTTAGGATCGACAGTTGCAGCGTAAATCTGGCCCTGATTGAAAGGCGTATCGAGGAACTAAGGGGACATTATGTCTACACCGATTCAATCCTGCTTGCCGATTCGGCCTTTGTCCGCGCGGTTGAATCCGAGATTCTTATGTCGGCCAGACTGACGGATTTATCGAGCTTCGAGTATAACGCCGATATTTATCAGTCGCATTTCGATCTGGCACAAATCGGGGCGCTTCTGGATGCGGAGCTGGAAGGATTTATGGATATTCAGGGGGAGGTCTGGGGAGAGGCAGATCACGTTTTCGGCGATATTTCGCTTAATGGAGACCTGTTCGGCAACAGACTCAGGCGCATTGGGACCGAGGTTGAGTTTCATGACAATCAGTTGTTCCTTACCAATATGCAGGGAGGAGCACTCAACTCGACATTGCAGGGAGACGCCTTTCTGGATCTGGGATCGAGTCCCAATGAATATATCTTCAACGGGCGTATGCAGGATTTCAATCTGAATACCCTGATGGCGAACACATTCGAAACATCTTTTACTGGCGAGCTTATACTTGACGGGCGCAGTTTTTCCGAAGATGATTTCGAGATGACATTGAAGGTATTTCTGGACAGCGGTTTCTTTGATGCCTATGATTTTGATTCGATATACGGTTACGCGACCATATTTATGGATTCGATCATTTTCGATGAGCCTTTGACGGTCGAAAAGCAGAGCGCAGAGATTCAGGTAACAGGAGTAATAGATTATACCGGGACCTTAGATATAACCGGACATGGCGATTTCGAGAGACTCGATCCGCTCATGGCGCTGATTAATCTTCAGGATATGGATATTACCGGCCGCGGCAGCGGTGATTTCAATTTTTACGGACCGGTGGATAACCCGCACCTTAATGCTGAGTTCGTTTCAGATTCGCTCAATGCCTACGGTATGCTGGTTGACAGTATCGGTTTAAACCTTAATCTGCGTACATTTGCCACCAAGCTGGACGGTAAGATGAGGATAAAAAGCGCTACCTATCATTATACCGATTTTACAGGTGACAGCATATTTACCGAAATAGTATTCGATTCTAATCTGATGTTGATGGACACGATCCGCATCCATTCAGAACGCCTTAATGCCGATCTGGCATTGAATCTTGAATTTACCGACAGCCTTACCCTTATCAGGGCACCGGTGATGAACATGCGTCTGGATACATTCAGCATAGTAAGCAGAGATACGATCAGCGTTGCCTTCAGTGAAAGCGCCATTTTGCTGCAATCATTAAGGCTGGAAACGAATCGCGGTATGATGGAAGCGGAGGGGGGATATTATCAGAACGACAGCATGAATTTCAATCTCGATTTCTCGAATTTTAACCTCGAACCGATTTTTGACTTTTATTTGCCTGGCATGGATTTGGCCGGAGTTTTCGGATTTGAGGCCAGCCTCTCGGGGAGTCCGCAAAATCCTGTATTTTCTATTCAGGGTACCACCGATTCTCTTGAGGTCTATGGCAACCTTCTTGGAAATATGTATTTTGATATCAGCTATGAAAACACCAGCATAGCGATAGACAGCTTTTACCTAGAAGGCGACAGCAATATGATGCGGGCATCCGGCACAATTCCCTATAATCTGGCTTTGACAAACGTGGAAGACCGTCTTGTCCCGGACAAGACAATCGATCTCGAAGTGGGATCGCGAGTAACCAGCTACTACCTGCTTCCGGTTGTTCTTCCCGATATCGAGTGGATGGAGGGGGATAATGTGCTCGATCTGAAGGTCAACGGCACCCCAAACGACCCGCGCTTTTCGGGACATTATTATATGCGTGGAGGAAAGGTCAAGGTTTATTATCTTCAGGATCCTCTGGAGAATGTCAATGCCGACATTTCATTCGAAGGAAGGGATGTGGTTATAGAGAAAATCGTGACCACCAGGAAAAACGGCAGCAAAAAACGGATCGCCGAAGCCACCGGCACAGTGACATTCGACGATCTGTTCGGACCAAGTATCGATATTCATGTCAGCGCCGATGATTTTCCGATTAAATATGATCTGGGCGAAATCGAGGCAGTAATAGATAAGGCTGATATCAATATCAGGGGCAAGGATACTATTACCGCCACAGGCTCTGTTGAACTTGCTTCGCTTTTATATGCGGAACCGCTCGCACCCGAGATCGAGACCGGCGCCATGCAGGAAGCCGGCGACGGAGGCGCTTTTAATTATATTATCGATATTACCGCCCCCTCCAATATAATCATCGAAGGGCCGGATTTTACAGTGGAATTGAGCGGCGACCTGCGTGTTTTCAAGCAGGGCAATTTCACCAACTTTTACGGCCGCATGGAGACCATACGCGGAAAATATAATTTGTTCGGTCAGCAGTTTCAGATACTGGAGGGGGGAGAGCTGATTTTTGATGATATCGAGGAATTCAATCCGCGTCTCAATATTGTGGTGGAAACTAATCTGACGGCACAGGGTGAAAGGCTCACAGCCCGGATACTTATATCCGGAACGTTGCAGGAACCGAATCTGAGCGCGGCCGAAGGTTCTCAGGTAACCGAAAATCAGTTTTACGAATATATGACATTCCAGAGGGTTCAGGGTCAGGGCGAGGGCGCCTCAACGCCATTCGGACAGAGAATTACCGCAGGTATTACTGATTTTGCGCTGGGCAGGCTTTCCCGCTATTTCGGTCAGCAAATCGGACTTGATGTGGTGGAACTGAACCCGGCTTATAACGGGGATGAATTGAGCCTGCAGGAATCGCGGTTAAAGGTGGGGATGTATACCACCCCAGGTCTTTTCATTTACGGCACGACTCAGCTCGATTTCAGCCGAGCTCATGAGGTGGGTTTCGAATACAGGTTTTCCAGACATTTTTACCTGTCAGGGCATCGTGACGAAGAGAATCTATATCATCTCAATGTTAACCTTGATTGGAATTTCTAAGTGAAGCTTATTCGAATCATAAATATTGTTTTATTGCTTGTATTTTTCAGCACGGATTTATGCGCCCGCAATAGCAAAGAGAAATGGCTCGCCAAAAAGCCGGTTATTAAGGAGATTGTTGTCAGTGGAAATGAGAAAATTTCAACCGGCAAAGTCAAGGAATCGATCGCTTCCAAGGAACAGGGTTTTTTTCAACGACTCGGTTTAAAAGGCAAAAATCATCTCAAAAAAAACAGCGAGCAGTTAAATACGGCAGCATTGAGTTACTTATACAAGCGTAATGGATTTCGGGATGTAAAATTCGATTTCGAGTATGAAGTGGGAGAGGACAGCGGAGCCATTATCATTATCAACATCACCGAGGGTCCGCAGTATTTTATCGACACCGCAACTGTCCCCGAGGATCTGGGATATAAAACCGAGCGCGTGGAAAAGATTGTGTCAAAATTGAAACCGGGGGATGTTCTAAACCCATACAGGCTGAATGAAACGGTAGGCCAGATTGAAAAAGTTTACGCGGACGACGGCCGGCCGTATAGAAAGGTCGATTACACATTGCAGCCGCTGCCCAGCGATTCCACACGGCAAATCGTGAATTTTCGAATCGATCCCGGCCCGCTGACTGTTTTCGGCGAGATTGAAATTGACAGTCTGGAATATTCGAGTTCCAGAGTTGTGAGGCGGGAGCTATTATTCGAAAAGGGCGATGTTTACAGCCGGGAGAAGTTGATTGACAGCCGTCAGAGAATCTATTCCACCGGGCTTTTTACCTATGTTGATTTCACTACTAACATAAAAATGGATTCGATTAATACCTCTCCTGATTTAACCATAACCTGCAGCGAGAAAAAACCTCGCTTTATCAGGATTAGAACCGGTGCGGCCCAGGACTCAACTTATGATCTGGTCTGGGATTTCGGACTCGAATTCGGAAGCAGAAATATATCCGGTCTGGGGCGTCATTTCAGATTCGAGCCCACCACAAGGTTTCAGGTCGTTTCCGGATGGCGAATAATAGAAGAAAGATTCGGTTTTTATTACATAGAACCCTGGCCCTTCGGCATCAGAATGCCCTTAGACTTGTCCCTTGAATGGGAGCCCAAATTAAGGCGTACGGAACAGAATATAAAGACCGAGACGTATGCCTTTAATATAGGGACATTCAAGGAAATCGGGGACTATATCGATATTCGCACCGGCTTCGAATTCGAAAGTATAGATATTGAAGGGATTTCCGAGGATTCCCTTACGCAGTTTAAGCGTGATGAGCTGATTCAGGCCAGCCGAAGTCTCTGGGCCATATTTGACCGAGATTCGCGTCTGAACATATTCGTGCCTCGTCAGGGTTCGGTTACGAGGCTGACAAATCGATTCTATGGAGAGTTTTTGGGCGGTGACAAGAATTTCTACAAGGCTGTGGGGGAATGGTCCCGCTATCTCAGTACTTCACGATGGGCGGTATACGCATTCAGAATTAAAACCGGATGGGCGCATAGCTTTGAGTCCGACGGTTATATTCCCAGCCCTGACCTGTTCTATATAGGCGGAGCGAATACGATTCGAGGCTACAGGGAGAATTCGATCGGTCCCGAAAACGATGACGGTGAGCCAATCGGGGGTAAATTCTATATCATTATGAATAACGAGTATCGCAGAAATCTAATAGGGAAGTTTTGGTTTACTCTCTTTTTGGATGCGGGCAATAACTGGAGAACTGCCAATAGTTTTCAATTCAAGGATATTCTCGCAACCGGGGGGATTGGATTGCAGTATATCTCGCCGCTGGGGCCAATTCGTCTGGATTACGGCCAAAGAATTGCCTGGAAACCGGTTGACGGCGGCGGGCGTTTTCATGTATCTATTCTATATGCGTTCTAAATCAAAAAGAAGGAAGGTCTTGATATAATGCTGGACGATCTTTCAAAACCGGTTATCGGCGTTACCATGGGATTGACTATGGAAGATCATAATCCTGAAATATTCCCCGGCTATAGATTCGAGTTTTTGAAACAACAGTATTATGAGGCTTTGGAGGAGCACGATCTGGTTATTTTGCCTCTGCCCAATACGCCGCATGTAGAATATTCGGATTATTATATAGATATGATAGACGGTTTGATGCTGGTTGGCGGAGAGGATTTGACTCCCGAGCTTTACGGCCAGGATAAATCGGATAAAGTAGGAGAGACCAATACTCGCAGGGATTATTTCGAAAGGGAAATGGTTTTCAAGGCGGTATCACGAAAGATACCGATTCTGGGCATATGCCGCGGGCATCAGGCTTTAAATGTCATCTTCGGCGGCTCATTGTATCAGGATTTGGATGAGAGAGAAGAGCACACATTGAACCATCGGCAGACAGAAAAGCGAGATTTCTCCAATAATCACGAAATTGAAATAATGCCCGACTCGATGCTGGCTGAAATTCTGGGAAAGAAATCAGTCACCATCAATTCAGCACATCATCAGATACTAAGACGTATTCCTGACGGCCTGAGAGCGGCGGCGGTTGCGCCGGATGGTGTGGTCGAAGCTCTGGAAGGCACTGATGATAATTATATTTTGACTGTGCAATGGCATCCTGAGGCAGCTCCCGATTCGGAGGTCTCGAGGGCGATTTTTGAAGATTTTTCTAAAAAAACGGGGGATTTCAAGCGTAAAAAATAGGGTTTTATGCCATTGAACAAATCTTTACAAAATTTGTTTAATTTATATATTAAGACTTTGAGATTGTATTAATTATTAAAATAAAAGAGTGTTAGAATGCAGATTTCAACTAAAGGCAGATACGGATTGAGGGCGGTTTTGGAGCTGGCCCGGCGGTCAGGCGACAAGCCTGTTTCCACAAAGGAAATATCCCTGAAACAGAAAATAACGATTCCATATCTTGAGCAGCTATTTTTCAGGCTCAAGAATAAGGGTTATGTCAAATCGGTTCGAGGCGCACAGGGAGGATACTTTCTGGCCAAAGATGCATCGGAGATTTCGGTGGGCGATGTTATCGAGTGCCTTGACGGCCCGATAGAATTCACCGACTGCAAAAGCACAAGCGACGGTCATTCGACCTGCATCGGCAGGGAAAACTGCATGGCCATATCATTCTGGGATGATTTGAGAGACATGATTAACGTTCGGATTTACAGTACGACTCTGGCCGATCTGCTAAAAGATTTTGAAAAAAAGCAATTAGATATCAAAGAAGGCATTGAAACGGAGGCTTGATTTTGGATAAGCTGATATACCTGGATCACAACAGCACCACGCCTCCCGACCCAAGAGTGGTCGAGGCCATGATGCCATACTACAACGAGGCCTGGGGCAATGCCTCCAGCCTGCATCAATTCGGCAGACATGCCAAGGCCGGAGTAGAGGAGGCACGTGAGATTATCGCAAAAACCTTCAACTGCCTTCCGGAGGAGATTTATTTCACTTCGGGTGGCACTGAATCGGATAATTTCGCAGTCAAGGGTGCGGCCTACGAGCATCAGAATAAAGGCAAGCACATAATTACATCGAAAATAGAGCATCATGCAATCCTCGAATCATTCGCCTTTTTGGAGGAGGAAGGATTCGAGGCGACATATCTTCCGGTCGATCAATATGGTTTTGTCGATCCGGATGACCTGAGGAAAGCGATTCGTCCCGATACTATTCTTGTATCGGTCATGTATGCCAATAATGAGGTCGGGACTATCCAGAAGATGGATGAGCTGGCATCCGTATGCCAGGAAAAGGGCGTTATTTTTCACACAGATGCTGTACAGGCAGCCGGCAAGATACCTATCGACTTGAAGCGGACTCCGATTACGCTGATGTCTACCTCTGGCCATAAAATATATGGCCCCAAGGGCGTTGGAATTCTTTATATCCGTCAGGGGACGCGCATGATTCGCTGGCAGACCGGCGGAGCTCATGAGCGTGGAATGCGTGCTGGAACCGAAAATGTCCCCGCCATAGTCGGCTACGGCAAGGCTATGGAACTGGCACAGAAAGAGATGAAAGATAACGATAGAAAGATTTCGGCAATGGCTGAGGAATTTCGAAATACGGTTTTGAGAGAAATTCCGGATGTCAGGTTTAACGGCCCGGAGGAGGAGCGTATCAAAGCCACAGTCAACCTCTGTTTTAAAGGCGCTGAGGGCGAAGCGGTTATTCTCAACCTCGATATGATGGGGATTGGCGTAACCTCAGGCTCCGCCTGTACCTCGGGCGCACTGGAACCGTCGCATGTGCTCACAGCCATGGGCGTACCGCCGGAACTCGCACAGTCGGCCATACGTTTCTCATTCGGGAAGGACAACGATCCTGAGGATATAGATTATATAGTTAATTCTCTGAAAACGGCGATTGAAAAGCTTAGAATGATGTCGCCATTCTACCAATCGCAATAAAAGTACGGGCTCTTTTGAGCGAATGCATTTTGATTTTGCATTCGCCGATCTCATAGGATACTCATATGGTTAAAAAAACGGTGGCAGTCGCAATGTCGGGTGGCGTCGATTCCTCGCTCTCGGCAATTCTGCTTCAGCAGCAGGGTTTTAATGTCTTCGGCGTGACAATGAAGCTCTGGGATTATGCCGATGTCGGCGGCGGCGTGAATACAAATTCCGGCTGCTGCAATATCAACCTGATCGAAGGCGCAAAAGCTGTCTGCGCCAAATTCAATATACCCCATCATGTTCTCAACCTGTCCGAGGATTTCAAAGAATCTGTGATCGCCGATTTCGTGGAGGAATACAGGAAGGGACGTACCCCCAATCCCTGCGTGGTTTGCAATACACGTATAAAATGGGATCTGCTTCTGGAGAAAGTGCAGAGCATGGGCGCTGATTTTCTGGCAACCGGACATTACGCCCAGGTTGAATTCTTCCCGCGATCCCAGCGCTGGATTCTCAAGAAAGGCCTGGATCAGAAACGCGACCAGTCCTATTTTCTCTGGGGCCTGAATCAGGAATCGCTCTCAAGGACATTATTTCCAATCGGCAAAATGACCAAAAAGCGCGTCCGTCAACTGGCACGTGAACATGAACTGCGCACTGCTGATAATCCGGAATCGCGCGAAATCTGCTTCGTAACCGATAATAACTACCGCCGTTTCCTCAAAGATTATGCCAGGCTCGAGCCCAAACCGGGGCCGATTGTCGATGAGGAAGGCAATCAGGTGGGTGAGCATACCGGCGTACAGAATTATACGGTGGGCCAGAGGCGCGGCCTGAATATCGCCCTGGGAGAGCCGGTTTATGTCAGGAAAATCGATCCTGAAAAAAATGTCATCCACGTTGCCCGTGCCAAAAGCATGAAGGCCGAGCGCTTTATCGTAAATGACATGAACTGGGTCTCGATTCCGGAACCAAATAAGACCATCGACTGCATGGTGAAAATCAGGTACACACCCCGCGAGTTTCCGGTCAAACTGGATATGCTCGAAGGGGGAAAGTGCGAGGTTAATCTCTCCCAGCCGGTGTCTTCGGTCACCCCCGGACAGTCCGCGGTTTTCTACAATCAGGATGTTGTCTTAAGCGGCGGAATTATCAAGGAAGTCAAATCCTGATCCTTCCTGTTTTGCTATTCCCGCATATCGGCTGCATTAATCTGTTGACACAAAGCGGTACAATTTATAGAATTGTACTTAAAGATATCTAAATCAGGAAAGAAATGTCAAAGGAGGACTAATGCTTACAATTACATATCTCAGCCATTCCTGTTTCACTATCTCCGACGGTACCAACAATCTGATTATCGATCCCTTCTTAAGCGGCAATCCCAAGGCCAAAACCGCTCCGGAAGATGTTGAAGCCAATTATGTTCTGGTAACTCACGGTCATGGGGATCACTGGGGGGATACCGAGAAGATTGCCAAAAATAATGATGCCCTTGTTATCGGTCCCAACGAGGTGGCCGCCTATGCCGCACGTAAAGGCCTGAAGGCTCACAACATGCATATCGGCGGCGGATATGATTTCCCCTTTGGAAGGGTTAAGCTGACGATTGCTCATCACGGATTCTCGGACGGGGAGTCGGATTTCGATATCGGTGGAAGCCCCTGCGGTTTTATCCTGACAATGGACGGCAAGAAAGTTTATCATGCCGGTGATACAGGATTATTCATGGATATGCAGTTGATCGGAGAAGAGGGAATCGACCTGGCGATGCTGCCTATTGGCGACAACTTTACTATGGGTATAGACGATGCCGCGCGGGCGGTGGAATTCGTCAAGCCCAAAAAAGTTATCCCCATGCACTACAACACCTTCGATCTGATTGCGGTCGATCCGGAAGAGTTCAAGAATAAGGTTAAGGATGCCGAAGTGATCATTCTCGGCGTTGGTGATGAGACGCAACTTTGAGCACAGTAAGCTGTATACAGGTATAAATACGGAAATTTAAATTTAGAAGAGGGATAGCTTGTGTCGAAGGGGTTGAAGATTTTAATATGGGCAGTGTCAGTGATAGTGGTCCTGGCACTGCTTTTGGTTGCCGGTATCAAAGTATTCTTTCCTGCCGAAAAAGTCCAGCAGATGATTGTCGAGAATCTGCAGAAATCATTGAATCGGCCTGTCACGGTTAAAAGCGCCTCGGTTTCTATCTGGGGAGGAATCGGACTGAAGATGGACAGCCTGGTGGTGCAGAATCAGCCGGGCTATGCCAGTGACGAATTCTTTGCGCTGGAAAAGCTGGATGTTAAACTTAAGCTCTGGCCTTTAATCTCCGGTAATTTCGAGTTCTCGAAGATTATGCTGGATGGCCTGACCGCCAATCTGGAAAGGTCAGAGCAGGGAAAACTCAATTTCGAGAATCTGGGCCAGCATGAAGAGCAGGAGGTTGAGGCGACCAAAGGCGCTACCACCATACCATTTCTTTTCGATAAGCTCATCGTGGAAGACTCACGCCTGAATTTCTACGATGATTCCTCGGGCTATACCTTCAGCTTTGACGGCATGAGCCTGAATACCGAGCTGACCAAAAATGGTTTCGAGGAGGCGTACTATGCCAGGGGCAAATTCGGAATTGCCAAGATAATTATCAGCAATCCTGAAAAGCAGCTCGAATTCCCGCATCTCACGCTGGATGCCGATCTGTATATGCGGCTGAATATAAAGACTGAAATTCTGGAGATCGAGAAGATCGATATGCAATTGGCCGATATCAAGGGGCAGCTTGACGGCAAGCTGACATCGATTATGCACGATCCGGCCTGCGATCTGGCTTTCAGAACCAAGCGCTTTTCGGTCGATCAGCTTCTAAGCCTTCTGCCGCCCGATCTCAGTCCGACAGTGAATAATCTCAAAGGCAGCGGCGATATGTTCACCACCGCATCGGTCAGCGGCCCGATAACGAATCCCGGCGAGCTGGATGTCTCGGGCAAGGTGTCATTCGAGCGGGTTGTTCTATCCAGCCCCAAAGTAGATGGAGATTTCGCGGTTGAGACCGGCGAGATTAATTTGAAGCAGAAGGCGGCCAATCTGCTTTTCGAGAACTGCACCTTTGCGGGAGAACCGTTTTCACTGAAAGTTTTCGTGAAGGATATAATCGAGCCGGTGGTGAATGCCGACCTCTCGATGAGTATCAACCTGCGTTCATTCAAAAACTATTCCGAGGGTATAAATGAGCTTTCGGGACGAGTCTACGGTAAGCTGAATATAACCAGTGATCTGAAAAACCGTTCATCAACTGTAATTGACGGCGGAATTGTTCTGGAGGATCTGCTTTTATCGCATGTCGATCTTACTCAGAGGATAGAGGAGATCGATATGGAACTTGAATTCAGCCAGAGGGATGTCGGCCTGGTTCATATGGAGGCGGATATCGGCAGCTCCAAATTCGGCGTTGAGGGCAACATGAAAGATATTATCCCGTTTATGGCTGACCCGGAAGCCAATAAATATGAGCCGGCAATCGATTTCAGCCTTAACGCGGATTATCTGAATCTGGATGAATTGCAGGAAATGATGCCTCTGGATACATCAAAGATCAAAAAGCCAGCGATGGCGTTAGCAGAGGGGGACACATCAACGGTTACGGCGGAAGTAGAAGCTGAGAGCTTACCCAGCTTCACTGCTAAGGGTAAATTGCGCATAGATAAGGGTACTTATTCCAAAGTCGAGTTCGAGAATTTTACCGGCAGTTTGGACTACCGAGATAACATACTGCATCTCGCGAATATGAACGCCGATCTCTATGAGGGCAAGGCGCGCGGTGAGGCAATTGTCGATTATGAGGATTTCCAGAATCCCGAATTTCAGATTGACTTCAATGCCGACAATATTCAGATAAACAGCTTCCTCTCACGGCTGACTCCGCTCGATGATGTGCTCTTCGGCAAAGCGCAGATGACATCATCATTCTCAGGCGTAATGGGTGATCCGTCGCAGGTGCTCGACTCACTCACCGCCAACGGCAAGGCAACCATGAATGATGGAAAGATAGAGAATCTTCCCGTAATCGAAAAGCTGGCAGACCAGCTTGGATTCAAGACCTTCGAACAGAAAAGCATTCGGAATCTGAACAATGCGTTTCAGGTCGAAAACGGCAGGATCAAATTCGACAGTTTCAGCATGAATATCGGTAACACCGACTGGAATATAGAAGGCTCCGCGGGATTCAACGGCAGCCTCGATTATACGGTTGCAATCCAGATGGATAGGGGCACGCTGGGCGGATCTGATGCACTTAGCGAATTGAAATCGTTGCTTGGCGGCGGCGGAGGCAAAGTCACTATTCCGGTTAAAATTAGCGGCAGTTACAATGATCCCAAATTTTCGGTTGACCGTTCAAAGCTGAAAGAATCTGCCGATAAAAAGATCAAAGAGGAAGGCAAAAAGCTCCTCGATAATCTTTTTAAGAAGAATTAGCGCCTGACTTAAAAGTGAATACATTAATTGAAGATATAAGGGCGATCTTTCGTAATGATCCGGCCGCCAGGAACATCGAATTTCTGTTTTATGCCGGTTTCTGGGCGATAACATTCCATCGCATAACTCATTTCATCTGGAAGATCGGTATCCCGCTCATACCCCGTATACTCTCGCAGTTAACACGGTTTTTCACGGGTGTTGAGATTCATCCCGGTGCCACTATCGGATGCGGCTTTTTTATCGATCATGGCATGGGTGTGGTGATAGGTGAGACGACCGAGATCGGAAAAAACTGTGTGTTATTCCACAACGTTACCCTGGGCGGTACCGGAAAGCACAAGAAAAAGCGGCATCCCACACTTGGCGATAATGTTTTTGTGGGCACCGGGGCCACTCTTCTGGGACCGGTTAATGTCGGAAACAATGTCCGTATCGGCGCCAATACCTTCATTATCATGCATGATATCCCCGATAATTGCACGGTCGTTGGTTCACCGGGCAAAATTGCCATCATGGATGGCAAGCGAGTCGATATCCCGCTTTTGCCCACCAAGGAACCAATTGACTGATTTTGCTTTATAGATATAATGATCTCCAATATTTTTAGAAATACAGTATTTGCCGTTATCCTGGCCCTGGCGATGTTTTCGACAACATTTGCTTACGAGCAGGCCGATATTTTCAAAATCGAGGCTCCTGATGATGAGCTTGCCGAGCGTACCCGGGTAACCCTTCTGCATGCAAAGGGCAACCTGGCACAGCTGCTGGGAGAGCAGATTACCGACACGATTCGCGTCTTCATAGCCGAGGACAGGTTTGCTTTCGATACGGCGGCGTTCGGCGGTATTCCGGACTGGGGTGTGGGAGTGGCCATACCCTCGCGCAATTATATCTCCGTTTTGGCGCCCGCAGGCAAGAATATGAACATGCCCTTCGAAATGGTTGTGCGGCATGAGCTTGCGCACATAGCTGTCAGCAAACGAGTTGACGGCAAGCGTATTCCGCGCTTCATGGATGAGGGATTTGCCATGATGTTTGCGCATCAATGGGGTTTCGGCGATGATGTTACAATTGCCTCCGCCCAGATTTCCGGCTCGATGTATGAGCTTTGGGAGATCGACGGTGTTAATATGCTCAATTCGGCACAGGCGCGGATTGCCTATGCGCAATCGTACCTGGCGGTTAAATATATATTCGATGTTTTCGGCAAAGAGACGTTTCAGGACCTTCTTGACGGTTTTCGGGACGGCAAAAATCGCAACGAGGTATTCCGTCAGGTGCTGGGAACTGATTTTGCCGGATTCGATAAAATGTTTGCGGATCACTTAAAAAGCAATTATCATTGGCTTATGATATTAACGAATCCCATAGTTCTCTGGATAGGTGTCGTACTCCTTTTCCTCCTTGGTTTTATCCTGATTCGAAAGCGCAATAAGGATATCTACAAGAAATGGGAAGAAGAGGAGAAATACGAGAGTACGGATTTTGACTATGAAGAGTCATCGCCGTGGGATTGAGATTTTTCTGCTGAGGCTCCTGGTCTCTTTCTTTGCATCACTGCCCGAAAGAACCTCTCTTCGCTGCGGCCGCATGCTGGGGGTAATCATATATCATATTCTGGGCAAACGCCGGGATATCGCATTTCAAAACATGCATCTCTGCAAGATTGGAAATGATATATCCGACAGGAAGAAAATCCTTCGCAGATGCATGGAAAATTTCGGTATGACTGCGGCGGAATTTTTGCGCCAGAAAATATACTCCGAGGAGCAGTACCGCAATAAAATTATAATCCGTGATTTAAAGCCATTTGATAAATCATTTTTCCAGAATCGCGGAGTCTTTCTTTTGTCAGGGCATTTCGATAACTGGGAGCTTCTGATTCAAGGGGTTGCCGCCCGCGGTTATAAAAACTCGATGCTTGTTCGTCAACAGCATAATCTGAGCGTCGATGATTTGATAAATTCGTTACGAAGGAATAACAACGTTGATGTCATCATCGCCGAGACCAGCCCGCGAAAAATTCTTCGCGCATTGAAAAATCAGCGTGGAGTTGCAACGCTTCTGGACATCTGGGGAGGCAGGGATGGACACATGGCTGAATTGTTCGGACATAAGGTCTCCACACCGGCGGGAGTTCTCGAGATTGCAGTCAGGCAGAAAGTGCCGATTTTGATCGGCTTTATGGAACGATTAAATGACGGCAGGCATTTGCTTGAAAATGTAGACATCATAATTCCTGGTGAGGATGAAAAGTATCCCGATCTTGATTCTGTAATTGAACAATACCACAGACGTCTGGAAGAAGCTATCAGAAAAAAGCCGATTTTCTGGCTCTGGACACATAAGCGTTTTAAGAATATAATAGACTACAAATGATTGAAGATAATATCAAAAAAGTGATCGTGCGCTTTCCGAACTGGCTGGGCGATTGTGTCATGGCCCTGCCTTTTCTGGAAGTCCTGCATCGAACGCGTCCCGAATGGGAGCTCACGGTATTGGTCAGGGGATACCTGCATAAGCTCTTTGAGAACGATCCGCGAATACATAAGGTCATTGAGCTTAAGGATAAAGACAAATCTTTTCATCCCTCTAAATTATTCAAAGTAGCGGATGAGCTTAACGACGATGATTATGACATCGGTATAATCCTGCCTGATTCTTTTTCCTCGGCGCTCATTTTCTCTATGGCTCAAATTCCGCGCAGAATCGGATATAAAGCCGAGATGCGCAGCTTTATGCTTACCGATTCAATAAGCAGGCCAAAGCGGGTTGTCCATCGCTCAAAGAAATATCTTCGGCTCCTGGATAT
>WJIM01000398.1 GCA_014730285.1 Candidatus Zixiibacteriota bacterium | reverse complement strand
CCTTCAGGGTTTGACCTACGTTTTTACTTTATTGACTATTACAACAAGATTTGGTGTGAAATGTTTATTGAAAATGTAACGGATGCATAGTTGAATAGCTGTGTCAGTTCCTGATTCCGATGAAATCGGGATTGTGAACTGACACCCGCCAGATCTAAGGATCTGGAGGAACGATTTGGAGTAATATAAAACCGAGGTTCTTCAACAAGCCCTGAAGCTTGGGGCACCCCAGAATTCGATAATACCAATCCTCCGGCATTCCCCTTGATTTATCCCGGCATTTTTTGTTTATAGAATAAAACATATAATTACCGCGAAATGGAGGTCATGATGGGATTGAAGGATAGACTCGCTCTTGTAACCGGGGCCAGCCGCGGAATCGGCGCCGCCACCGCAAAACTTCTGGCAGAGGCCGGGGCAAAAGTAATCGTCAACTATAATCAGAATAAAGAGGCCGCTGATATCGTGGTGGATAACATTGTCGAAAACGGCGGCAAAGCAGTGGCGATTCAGGCGGATGCCAGGGACGAGAAACAGGTTAATGCTATGGTCAAGGTGGCGGTCGATGAGTTCGGCCCGATTGACATACTGGTTCTGAATGCCGGTATGGATGTCCCTTATAAGCTATTTGTCGATCTGACATGGGAGGAATTCGAGACCAAGGTGATGGGGGAAATGCAGTGCTTTTTCTATCCCTTGAAAGCTGTGATACCCTCAATGATAGAAAATAAAAACGGCGATATAATTGGAATTTCAAGCGGTTTGTCCCGTCGTCCCGGGCCAAACTTCAGCGCCCATACCACAGCCAAGTCCGCAGTCGACGGCCTGATGAAATCGCTGGCACTTGAACTCGGTGAGTTTAATATCAGGGCCAATACTATTGCCCCCGGCCTGACTATGACCGATGCTACCTCATGGATGCCCAAGGATCGCGTGGAGACGATTGCGAAGATGACACCGTTGCGTCGTGTGGGAATGCCCGAGGACATTGCCAGCGCAATAGTAGCACTGCTTTCAGATCAATTTGGCTTTATCACCGGCGCATATATCCCCGTAAGCGGCGGGAGTTTGATGATATAGGCTGAAGAAGAATTGAGTGATTGCCCCTGCCCGATCATCATAATTCGGGCAGGGCCTTTTTATTAAGGAACAAGGTCCCATTCTATTCGTTGCATTATATATATCTTCGAGACTTAACCAGTAAATTGATGTTTAAAAAGGAGGCGCATATGTCTTTTGATAAAGGTAAAAAGCGCGCATTTTTGTTTTCTATTGTACTCACCGGGGTTTTGCTGTGCGTACCCGCCTTATTTGGCCAGACTGTTCAGGTGACAATAGTGGATTTTGCATTCGATCCGCAAAACCTGGAAATTGAGATCGGGACAACGGTACAGTGGACAAATTTCGATGGCGCCACTCATACCACAACCGCCAATGATGGTACCTGGGACTCCGGCAATTTATCGCAAGGGGAGTCGTTTTCATTCACTTTTAATGAGACCGGTACTTTCGACTACATCTGTGATATCCATCCGTTTATGACCGGTACGGTTGAGGTCACTATGCCTACTCCGGCCGAAGATGAGATCAATGCATCGGTTCCTGATGGATTCGAGTTATTTCCCAACTATCCCAATCCGTTCAATCCCGGCACGAATATCAGCTATGCCTTGCCGAGTCAGGCTGATGTGCGGGTTGAGGTGTTCAACATACTGGGAGAAAAAGTGATAACTCTTAAGGATGGCGTTCAGCCGGCAGGAAATTATACCGTAACCTGGGATAGTAAAGATTCGAAGGGAAATCCGGTATCCAGTGGAATATATTTTTATCGTGTCTCAACCGATGGTCATCATGCCGAAGGCAAGATGATGCTGGTGCGGTAGCGGTATTCACATCGATTAAAAACGCCGACAAATTATTTTTGTCGGCGGCACCCAGAGATTGAGATTTTGTTGGTTAAATGTTTGAGACTTTTGACATGTCAAATCTCATAGAAATTTTACCTACTGCCGTTTAGCAAAGCTGCTTAAGAGCCATTCGCCATTCTCTTTGGTGAAATAGAAGGAGCAGTCGACCCTTTCCTGATCCATCATAGTGGCACGCAGGCATGCCCGGCATTCGGTTTCAGTCGACTCATCGGCAATACTAACACCTTCTATTTTATATCCGGCGGCGCGATTCAGCTCCATATTTCTCATCTGCCCCGGCTGCTGCAATACTTTTCTTACATGCTGGGTCATGGAGTCGTTGCAAAGCTTATAGGCCTCGGTTGAATCCCCGGAGGTGAAATACTCGGCAAACCAGTAGGCGGTATAAGCACAGGTGCCCTCTTCAAGATCGCGGGGATTTATCTCCTCGCCGTGCGGGGCCAAATTCGGATTCGGAGGTGTTTGTCCCTCATACTCCGGATTGGTGGAGGTCATATCATCTTTTTTAAGGGTGCCGTCCTCGGCCATTGTTTTCGGGCGTTCTTCCGTGGCCTGGTCCTGATCTGTATCCTTATTCTGTTTGGAATCTCCATCTCCGCCGCAAAAGATAAATAAACCGATCATGAATAGAGATATCGCCAGCATAATAAGATTTCGCATCATTCCCTCCTTCATATCATTCCCCCAACTGAAAAATTTTCCATTCGCCCTTAACTTTTCTCAGCATAAAGCCACAGCTTTCGTCGGGAACACTATCTAGCACCGCGGTAACGCAGGCATGACATATACTGCTGTCGCGTGAATATCTCTCGACTGCGGCCGATTTTATATACATGCCCTTATCCCTGATACGTTTGAGGTTTTCAATCTGGGCTGCATTCGAAAACATGGCACGTAAAATTAGTTTTGTCGTGTCAGTACAGTATTTCATTGCCTTAGCAGAATCAACTGCGGCCAATGCCTGTGAAAATTTTCCTGCGGCATAGGCACAGGTTCCCGGCTCAAGCTCGTCCACAGGAATTTGAGGGCCTTTCTTCTGTTCAGGCGCAGGTTCGTAGCCGTATTCCTCATGTCTTTCCTGTTCTGCTTTTTCGTAATCCTCGGATCTGGTATTTGTATCCTGCTCGCTCTTTTCGCCATTTCCGCATGCCAGCAAGCAGAGTGTCGATATTAAAACTGTTATAAGCAGGTATTTCATTGAAATCAAAACCTTCCAACAGTGCTATTCGGAATTTCGAGATTTTATCTTAGCTTCGTTCCAGAAAGAATCCATCTCCCTGAGATTTGAATCATTCAAAGATTTGCCGTTTTTCGCAAGTTTTTTTTCTACATATTGAAAACGTTCTATGAACTTTTTATTCATTCGGTTTAATGCGGTTTCAGGATCGACCTTTAAAAATCGGGCGAGATTCACAACTGAAAAAAGTAAATCCCCGATTTCCTCCTCGATGTTGTCGGCCGAATCCGACTCAATGGCAGCTCTTAATTCGGCAATTTCTTCTTCGGTTTTATCCAGCACATCCTCCCATTTCTCCCAGTCGAATCCAAAGCGCGCGGCTTTCTGCTGAAGCCGGAAAGCCCTCAGGAGTGCGGGGGCGGTGCGCGGAATGCCGGATAAAGCGGACTCTGATTTATCCGTTTTTTCCCTGAGTTTGATCTGCTCCCAGTTCTGGGTAACCTCATCCGGCGTCAATTCGGCCTTTTCCTTAAATATATGGGGATGCCGGTTGATCAGTTTTTCGGAAATCGATCTGGCCACATCCTCGACATTAAAACTCTCCTTTTCCGAGGCCATCTGGGAGTGAAAAACAATTTGCAAAAGCAGGTCGCCCAGCTCCTCCCTGAGCTTTTCCATGTCGTTATCTTCAATGCTGTCAATGACTTCATAGGTCTCCTCCAGCATATAGGGGATAAGCGATTTATGGGTTTGCTCTCTGTCCCAGGGACAACCGTCAGGAGCCCTCAATTTCTTCATTATTTTCACAAGTCGTTCAAATTCAGACATAAACGAAACCTTAACCTAATATACTACGTTAGTTTACCGATATTTCTGGAATATATAAGGGATTAAGGAACTTTCCAAGCCCCTTTTAAGTAGTTCTTGACAAAAGCACTTTTTTGGTTAAAATACCGGTCTGAAAAAATAGACAAGAAGGAACTATGACAGATATACCGAAACAATACAGTCCGCATGAAAAAGAATCGGCCTGGTATGAGCACTGGCTCGAGAAGGGGATCTTTACCGCTGACTCCAAGGATAACGGCAAGGATTCCTACAGCATTGTCATACCGCCCCCCAATGTTACCGATGTTCTGCATCTGGGTCATGCGCTGAATAACACCCTGCAGGATATTATGATCCGCTGGAAACGGATGGACGGCTTCGAGTCGGAATGGCTTCCGGGTGTGGATCATGCCGGTATCGCTACACAGGTCAAGGTTGAAAAGGAATTGATTAAGGAAGATACCAGCCGCCAGCAGATCGGGCGGGAAAAATTCCTCGAGCGGGTCTGGGCCTGGAAAGAGGATAAGTTTGAAAATATCCTCAACCAGCTTCAGCAGATCGGCTGCTCCTGTGACTGGAGCCGTACCCGTTTCACTATGGATGAAGGGCTCTCCGAGGCTGTCAAAGAGGTATTTATCCGTTTATATAATGAAAAGCTAATCTATAAAGGCGAGTATATTACCAACTGGTGCCCGCGCTGTCAGACCTCGCTTTCCGATGATGAGGTCGAGCATCAGGATTTCAGCGGTCATCTCTGGTATGTCAAATATAAAATCAAGGGCTCCGACAATTATTTGACGATTGCTACCACCCGTCCCGAAACTATGCTGGGCGATACGGCTCTGGCGGTTAATCCGTCGGATAAGCGCTATCAGAAATGGGTCGGCAAGACCGCTATTCTGCCGATTCTGGAACGCGAGCTTCCGATCATTGCCGATGATTATATCGATCCGGAATTCGGTACCGGTGTTTTGAAGGTTACCCCGGCTCATGATCCCAATGACTTCGAAATCGGCCAGCGGCATGATTTGCAGAAACTGAATATTTTTACCCCGGATGCTCATCTGAATGAGAATACCGGTAAATTCAAAAGCCTCGATCGCAATAAGGCCAGGAAGGCCGTCGTCAAGGAACTCGATAAGAAGGGGCATCTGGCAAAAACCGAAAATTATACGGTTTCCGCAGGTACCTGCTACAGGTGTCATACGGTCATAGAGCCGTATCTGACCGAGCAGTGGTATGTCAAGATGAAACCGCTGGCAAAGCCGGCAATTGATGCGGTTAAAACCGGAAAGCTTCATTTCCATCCTGAATACTGGTCCAAAACCTATCTGCACTGGCTGGAGAATATCCGCGACTGGTGCATTTCTCGTCAGCTATGGTGGGGACATCGCATCCCGATCTATTATTGCGACGACTGCGGGCATGTCTGGGTGGCCAGGGAAGATCCGGAGAAATGCCCGGAATGCGATTCCGGTGATGTTCGCCAGGATGAGGATGTTCTGGACACATGGTTCTCATCATGGCTGTGGCCTTTCTCAACCTTCGGCTGGCCCGATGAGACCCCCGATTTGAAGCGCTTTTATCCCACCGATTCCCTGTTTACAGCATCGGAGATAATATTCCTCTGGGTAGCCCGTATGGTTATGGCCGGGAATAAATTCATGGATGAGCTGCCGTTTTCAGATGTTTATATTCATGGCACTGTCCGTGACGGTCAGGGGCGTAAGATGAGCAAATCGCTGGGCAATGGAATCGACCCGCGTGATGTCATCAGGGAATTCGGCGCCGATTCACTGCGAATATCCCTGCTTCTGGCGACGCCCGAGGGCCAGGATCCGAATATCACCATGAACACCTTCGAACTGGGACGCAATTTCGGCAATAAGATCTGGAATGCTTCCCGTTTCGTTAAGATGAATCTGGGCGAGGATTTCCCCAGAGAATATATAGATGGTATACAATATTCTGATGAGAAGCTTGATTTGATGGACAAATGGATTCTTTCGCGTCTGAATGCGACAATTCGGGATGTCCGCAAAAACCTGAGGAATTTCAAGCTCTCAACCGCGGCCAAAAATCTGTACGATTTCATCTGGCGCGATTACTGCGACTGGTATGTCGAACTTGCCAAGCCGCGGCTTTACGAAGAGGATAATGAGGAGGACGGCAAGGTCGTCCGAAATGTCCTGGCCTATGTCATTGATAATATGCTCAGGCTTTTAAGCCCGTATATGCCATTCATAACCGAGGAGATCTGGCATTTGATGCGCGATCTTTACATGGGTTCGGGCGAGACAATAACCCTCCAGAAATACCCCGAGTTAAATGAGGATTTGATAAACAGTGAGCTCGAGAAGAAGATGGAGGCGATTCAGACGGTTGTCGGGACGATTCGTTCTACCCGTTCCGAGATGAATGTCCCGCCTTCGAAGAAAGCGGATATTTTCATTAAGATCGACAACGGTGATCTGGGACAGATAATCAATGATTATTCCGGCTATATAAAATACCTCGGCCGAGTTGAGAATCTTGAGGTTGGTGAGGATATCAAGAAACCCTCGCAGTCAGCCTCGGCAGTTATCAAGGGCGCGGAGATATTTATTCCCCTGGCCGGTTTGATTGATATCGATACAGAGCGCAAGAAGCTGGAAAAAGACCTCGAAAAGGCCAAAAAACAGCTCGAGAAAACGACCAAAAAGCTCGGCAATATGGAATTTATCAAGCAGGCGCCGGACGAGATAGTTGAAAAAGAGAGGATCAAAAAGCAGGATTTCGAGGTTATCATAGATAAACTGAACAAAAATCTGGAGCAGCTGCTGGGCTGGTAGATTCAGCTTGCATTCGATGCCGGAATTTGCTATAATATTTGATTATACTTTTTGAGGAGGATAAAATTGGCTAAGGTTTGTGACATATGCGGAAAGAAGCCGGTATTCGGCCATAATGTTTCCCATGCTAATAATGCAACGAATAGAAGATTCAATCCCAATCTTCACAAGGTTCGCGCCCTGGTTAACGGCCGCCGAACCCGAATTAAAGTCTGTTCTTCATGCCTGAAGGCCGGGAAGGTCATCAAGGCCCCTGCCAAACCCAAATCGACGGCTGCGTGACTTCCTTTATTTTATTTTAGGAAAGGCGGGGTTTTTTGCAGCTTCCGGGGGCTATTTCAGATCAAATTTACGGAAATTTATGTAAGTGGTTAGGCTTTTTCAAAAAAATAGGGGTCTATGTTTCATTTATTAATGTTGACACAGAACTAAATGAATTTTATATGAAACCTCTATGTAAGAATTGTGTTATAGATTTGAAATTAGCATTGTAGATTTATTAGGTCTTTTTTTGATCTCTTTGAATGACATAGAAATATAGTTATTAACTTATCAATTGAAAGGTATGCTATGCAGATCTCTCGTAAAGCTGATTATGCTCTCAGGGCAATCACATTTCTGGTAAATCAGCCGGATAACAAACGCTCTTCTATTTCCGAGATAGCCGAGAGCGAGGGAATTCCGCGTGATTTTCTGGCCAAAATATTAAAAGAACTATGCCGCACCGGGTTCTTGAAATCCTTCCAGGGTGTTACCGGTGGCTATCAGTTGGCCAAAGACAAGGCTAAGATCTCGTTTTTGAATGTTATCGAGGCTATGCAGGGCGAAGTGAAGGTTAACATGTGCGTTGATGACAACGGCGGATGTCAGTGCAATCACCGTATCAGTTGCACAATGTTGCCCTTCTGGAAGAAGATTCAGAAGAATGTGGTTCATGACCTGGGCGAAGTCACATTCGACGATCCGAAGTTTATTCGCAAGTAATGGGCATAACTCCTCGTTCATGCTGATTTTGGGCAGATCATACAAATTTTTTCTTGTATAACAAAAGGGATCAGCTAATTTAATCATGTGCGAAAGAACCAAGCCTATCTGATTCTATTCATGGCCATGCTGGCGGTAGGATGGGCAGCCATCTTTATCCGCTGGTGTGAAGGCCTGCATCCCCTTCTGATTTCGTTCTACCGGATGGCCTGGGCAGCCGTGATTATACTTCCCTTCAGCCTTTCCAGACCCAGAAAGATATTCTCCGGTATTGCAATCCGCGATCTTTTGATTATGCTTGCGGTCGGCTTGGTGCTGGCTCTGCACTTCGCCTCATGGATAACCTCGCTCTTCTATACATCGGTTGCCAGCTCTACTGTAATCGTTACCACCCAGCCGATTTATGTTGTTATTTTAACTGTTATTTTCACATCTGAGAAGGTCGGCAAGCTTTCGATTTTTGCTATCCTGATCGCCCTGGCAGGCGCTGTCATTGTAGGCTGGGGAGATATGCAGTTCACCCGCGAGTATATTATCGGCGATCTATTGGCATTGGTGGGCGCGATTTGTGCGGCAGTTTATATTTTCATCGGACGAATCGTGCGTCAGAGGGTCGAGAATACGGCTTATATCCAAATTGTTTATGGTTCCTCTGCGGTATTTTTGCTTTTTATGGTGCTGATTTTCGCGGATTTTAAGATGGCATTCTCGTTTCGATTTCATATCTGGCTGTTTCTCCTGGGGTTGGTTCCGACAGCATTCGGCCATACCCTCTA
Source organism: Candidatus Zixiibacteriota bacterium (assembly GCA_014730285.1). Taxonomy (GTDB): domain Bacteria; phylum Zixibacteria; class MSB-5A5; order JAABVY01; family JAABVY01; genus JAABVY01. The sequence continues at coordinate 3,922 of WJIM01000398.1, read as the reverse complement.
TAACTGGGCCTTGAAGCGAATCCGGGCCTATATCGTGGGCACCTCGATTCTGGGCGAACCGCTGGGTGCAAGTGTTTATGCCTGGCTGATTTTCGGCGAAATTCCCACCTTGACCACATATATCGGAGCATTATTTATATTCTCGGGCATCGCGGCGCTGTTTTATTCGGAACGAAAAAATATCGCTTGATTATAATATTATTAGTAATAAATTAGGGGTCTCATGGGGCAGTAGCTCAGCTGGGAGAGCGGTACGTTCGCAACGTACAGGTCGGCGGTTCGATCCCGCTCTGCTCCATAAAAATTTTTCCCGTGCTAAGCGGGGAGCTAGCGGTGCCCTGTACCCGGAATCCGCTATACCGGGGCCGAATTCCCATCCGAGGTCTGCTGCGGCCTGGAAGGGGAATTTAAGCGGTGTTGACGATCAGGTCCCGCGCAATCCATAGTTTCCGAACCCCGTCAGGACCGGAAGGTAGCAGCGGTAGGAGGCTTCCTGGATGTGATGCGGGGTTGCTTGGACTGAGCTGGCTGGATTCCCCGACTAGTGCTGGCGGGATCAAGGATGGGTGCACGGGATTAAAAAATTTGTGACTGTATCATATTCCGTCAGATTTAATAAAAATGATTTGAAGTCTTCGTTTTATAGTTTTATTATTAAGCAGGAAGAGTTGTAGTATATGTCGTATCTTGTCTTAGCCCGAAAATACCGTCCCCAGACTTTTGAAGATGTTATTGCACAAAAACATATAACAGCCACTCTTCAGAATGCCATCAAGCAGAAACGTTTCTCGCATGCCTATCTGTTTACCGGAACACGGGGCACGGGCAAGACTACGACCGCACGAATTCTGGCCAAGGCCCTGAACTGCGAAAAAGGACCTCTCCCGGTACCATGCAATGAATGCACCAACTGCAAGCAGATTACCACCGGATCGAGCCTTGATGTTATCGAGGTAGATGCCGCCTCCAATACGGGTGTGGATGATATCCGCAACCTTCGCGAAAGTGCGCGTTATACTCCTGCGGCCTCGAGATACAAGATTTATATAATCGATGAAGTTCACAGGCTTTCCGGACCGGCATTTGATGCATTGCTTAAAACTCTGGAGGAGCCGCCTGCCCATATAGTCTTTATTTTCGCAACCACCGATCCTCAAAAGCTACCGGCAACTATTTTATCGCGATGCCAGCGCTACGATTTCCGGCGAATACCGTTCAAGGATATGAGCGATTATCTAAAGGTGCTGGCGGATAAAGAGGATATCAATATCGAGGAAGATGGTATCGCTCTTTTGGCGCAGAAGGGGGATGGTTCGCTGCGGGATGCGCTCTCGATTTTCGAGCAGGTGATAGCCTCCTCGGATGACAAGATCACCCGTGAGATGATTGCAGATACATTGGGACTGGTTGATCTGGATTTGCTGTTTAATCTGACCGAATGCATCATGAAAAAGGATTCCAACAGCGCTTTGAAGCTGGTTGAAGATATGTTTATTTCCGGAGTTGATGTCTCCCAGTTCATTCTCGATTTCCAGGAGCATTTCAGAAAGATTTTGATAGTTAACGCTTCCGAGAATCCATTTGATTATCTGGCGGTCTCGGATTATTTCCAGGAAAAATATATTCCGTTAAAAGATAAATTTACCGACAGCGATATCTTCAGAATCGTGAAGATGCTTTCCGATTTGCAGCTTGACCTCAAGGCCGGAGCCGATCCCTCGATATTTCTCGAGGTCGCAATTCTTCGTATGGTGCGGATGGAGTCCTCGGTTTTGCTCGAGGATGTGCTCAAGAAGCTGAATGAATTAAATCTGTCGGGCGGAGGCGGCTCCGATCTTTTTGCCCCCAATGTTGACCAATCCTCAAAAAAAAAATTTAATCCGGTAAGATCGGCCCCGGCTCAAAATCCTGTAGTATCAACATCACCGTCAAGACCATCGACATCCGAGAATTCTTCATCACCGCCCAAGCCGCATCCGCAGGCGGCCACACCTATAAGCTGGAATGATTTCGTGGAGCGGGTCAAGGATGAAAAAAGAATGCTGGGAGAGTTTCTGGGGCAAGGTGAGTTGACACGTATGGACGGCGAGTCGGTGGAGTTGACTTATTTCGGCAATGGCACCGCGCAGCAGCAGCATATTACCAAACGTGAAAACCGTATGATTATTGAGAAGAATATGAAGACTGTTTTCGGCAAGGCTCTCAGGCTGGTTACCAAAGTCGACAAATCCCAGCCGCCCAAAAACGGAACAGATGAGAAGCAGAGCCCGTTTGATATAGAGCCGGATAAATTGTATGAAAAGAATCCGGACTTGAAAGAAGCTGTCGATTTATTCGGCGGTGAAGTGAAATCGATAAAGATCATTGGAAATAAAGGAGAGAATGATGGCTAAAGGTTTTGGCAACATGATGAAGCAGGTTCAGAAGATGCAGGCCAAGATGATGGAGGTCCAGGAGCAGCTTGCCGAGGAACGTGTTGAGGGTTCCGCGGGCGGCGGTATGGTCAAGGCCATTGTCAACGGCAAGCAGGAGCTTGTGGAAATTCAAATCGATAAAGAGGTTGTTGATCCTGAGGATGTCGAGATGCTTCAGGATTTGATCGTTGCCGCTGTCAATCAGGCCAACAAGACTGCGGCGGAGCTGGCCTCGGAGAAGATGTCGGAGGTTACCGGCGGACTGAATATTCCCGGCCTGCCGATGATGTAAATACTATGTTTTCGTCATCACAATCACTCGAGAGATTAATCCGGGAGTTCTCCAAACTCCCGGGCATTGGACGCAAGACCGCGCAGCGTCTGGCATTCTGGGTGCTTAAACGCGATCCCAAGGAGGTGCGCGAGCTTGCCGATGCGATCCGTGAAGCGCGTGAAAAAGTGCGTGCCTGCTCGATCTGCTTTAATATCACCGAATCCGATCCATGCGAAATATGCCGCTCCGAACGCCGCGACCGTTCCGCTATATGCGTGGTGGAAGAGGCCAACGATCTTCTGGCACTGGAAAAGACCGGCGAGTATAAAGGGCTTTATCATGTGCTGGGCGGGGCGTTGTCTCCCTTAGACGGTATCGGGCCGGAGCAGCTTCATGCCAGAGAGCTGATCGAGCGTCTAAAGAGTGATGAGGTCAAAGAGATAATCATAGCCACCAATCCCAATGTCGAGGGCGAAGCTACGGCGGCTTTCTTGGCGAAGCTGATCAAACCGATTGGCGTGAAGGTCACACGAATCGCCCGCGGCCTTCCCCAGGGCTCCGACCTCGAATACGCCGACAACACAACATTAGGACAGGCGATCAGTAATCGGCGTGATTATTGAGAATTAGCTTTTTTGCTCTAAATAGATAATATCACATTGGGGAGGATAAATGCCTGTAACTTTGTCCGAGAAATTTGTTGGAGATTTATGTTCTAATTCATTTTTCAATATTTGGTCTTTTCGCAATCCTGTTAAGGAAGTGGGATTAGAGAAAGAGCTGACGGATGTGCTTATTGTTTGCGATACAAATCTAATAATAATTTCTGTCAAAGAAATTAAGTTCCAAGAGAATGTTGCTTACGAAACTGCATATGAGAGATGGTTAAAGAGAGCTGTTGAGAGGTCTGTTAAGCAGATTTATGGAGCGGAAAGACAATTAAAAAAGATGGACATAGTTATTAATCAAGATGGTGAGGAGGGTATAAATTTGCCTCCTTTGGAATCGAGAGTTATTCATCGCATAGGTGTTGCATTGGGTGGCAAGAGAAAAGTACTATACTCATCTGCTAACTTTGGCAAGGGGTTTGTACATATTTTCGATGAATTCAGTTTCTATCTGATCATTAAAGAATTGGATACTATAAGTGATTTTATTGAATACTTGAGAAAAAAGGAGATATTTTTAAGTAGTGGAAAAAAATAACTATTGGTGGCGGGGAAGAGGATGTAAT
>WJIM01000397.1 GCA_014730285.1 Candidatus Zixiibacteriota bacterium | reverse complement strand
TTACTCCCGTCATTAGATCAGTGACCGAATATTTACCGAGGGCTTTCGTATTTGCCCGTCGGATATAGCGCTCCGACACCCATCTGGTCTGCATCGAGACAAAGACCGCCCCCGGATTGAAGCTGAGCTTAAGATCGGTGATTTTGCGGGGATGGAAAGTCAGGATATTATCGTGCTGATTCGGCTCCCAGCTTCGGTCCCTGGGATCGGAAAGTGTATGGGAGAGAGAAACACCGGCAATATCATCGAACGATTTCCATTCTGCATTCCATCTAACAGACGATACTCGGGCGGCGGAGAGATTGCGCGGCATATACTTGCCATCAAAACGCCGTTCCCAGTATATGAGATCCTTGATAAACGAATGCTCGTATTCTACTCCCAGTTTCCAGATTCCGGAACGCCTGAAGATAAAGCGCAGGCCGGTCGAAAAGTCCTCAGACTTTTCCGGCAGAAGATTGGGATTGCCGACCGAGAAAGCATCCTCGCTCCAGAAAAGCGAGGCATAAGTCGGCGCGCGATATGAATTGGCATAGGCCGCATGCAGAATAATTTTATCATATTTGCCTTTTTCCAAATCCGCTCGTATGAGAGGTGACATAAGCGGGCGGTAAAGGTCGGATGCGGTTTGCGAGAAAGCCAGTTTCAAATTCAGGTAATCGAAAAACAGCGCCGGACTTTCTAATTCCATACGCCCGTCATAGCTAATATTCGATTGAATCCGATCCTCATTAACCTCGATTGGCTTCTGATCTTCATTAAGCATATACTCCTGCCGGAAACGGTCGAAACTCAGGTTCAGGCGGGTTGAGAGATAATGATTGGGATTGATTATATACTTCGGATTTATGTTTAGGCTGCGTCTGCTGTCGCGATATTTGCTGTCGTATGGAATAAATGTGTCGTAATCGGTGAAATGCTGATGCGAAAGGTAATGCTGTGTTGAAACTGCCAGCTTAAGATTTTCCAGCGGCGATAAATCCGCGCCCAGATTCCATGTCCGGAATGATTCCGACTTCTCTGCACTGGGAGTAAGCGAATACACCGCGCCCGGCAGTCCGGCTCTTGAGCCGACATACGAAAAATTCATGTATATATTTTCATGCCGACTGATTTTATAATTCAGGCTGGCATATTTGCTGTCGAGATCGCGATAATTGTTCTGCCGTCTTATCTCCCCCGCTTTCGGATCGTCATATTTGAAATCATTGGAGGCCGTGTTTCTGGAAAAGATAAACAGACCGGAAAGTTTTTCATGGAAGATATTCTGCACAGTCAGATTGGTTTCATCAGAATTATAGCTGCCGATATTTTGATCAAATCTGAATTCGCCTTGAAAAGACGCTTTGCGGGTGATGATATTGACCGCCCCTGCCAGAGAACCCGCGCCCATCTCTGCGCCCGCACCGTCAGTGTAGACTTCGATCCGTTTCACCGCCTGCCTGGGTATGCTGTTGAGATCGAATTCGCCGGTTAGATGCGAGTTTACCGGCATGCCGTCAATATATATTCCGGTATGTTTGGCAGGCGCTCCTCCGATTGAAATCGAAGCGGTCTGATTCGATCCGCCCGATTGCGCTACAATCACCCGGGGTATATATTCCAGAATCTCCGAGAGGGTGCGGGCGTTTTTGAATTCGGGCGAGCTTTCATCAATTATGATCTTCCCGGGATGTTCAACCTCAACTTCTCCGACTACGATTTGATCCTGATCGTAAAAGAGCCGCGATTCAAGCGCAAAGTCCTGCCTCGATGCCAGGTCATCATCAAGAGACAATCCCTCCCTTTTCAAGGATTCATATCCTTCTGCCTTAATCTCGATTGTTGCAGATTCATATTTGAGATTAAAGAATCGGTAGCGCCCATCCTTATCAGTGTTTGTCGTACGCCCTTCGGGAATCAGCCGTACGATAGCATCTTCGACAGGGAGGCCGGTTTCGGAATCGGTAATATACCCCCAGAGCGAAAGCCCGGATTGAGCATAAATCAAGGCAGGATACATTAATAAAGATAGGAGAAATAAAAATGCCGGTTTTATTCCCGGCGAAAGAAGCTTTGGAGTTTTTTCGGTCATAAAGACTTCCCTCGCCCGCGCAAGGTTTAAATTTGCCTTTCATAACCGGCAGGTCTCCTGACTTACGGCATCAGACCCGAAGCTCAAGGCCTTCCCATCTTACGACAGTGGCTAATCCGCATTTGCGGTTCAAGCTCCAGTAGCGCGCATACAGTAGCGGGGCTGTGGCGGATTCTCACCGCCTTCCCTGTTAGGCTGAATGCACCGGCTATATGTCTTGTAAGCTAAAATATGCTTCGATTATCGAGTGTCAAGCAAAAACAATTTATTGGTGTTTCGCGGCAAGCTGACCACATGCCGCTTTAATGTCGATACCTTTGGAGGCTCGCACCGTTACTGCTGGTGTCCGCGGGTAGAGATAGTCCCGGAATTTTAACAAATCATTCTCATTCGAGGGCTTAAATTCTCCGGGAAGTCCCTCGGAAGGATTATAATTGATCAGGTTGATCTTGCATGTTATACCGTCCACAAACTTCACCAGCTTTTTAGCCAAGGCAATTGTGTCCGTAATACCGGAGATTAGCAAATACTCGAATGTTACCCTTCTACCGGCCTGCGAAGTATGATAGATCAGGGCCTTTCTCAATTCATCCAGCGAATACTTTTTCGTTATTGGCATCAGCC
>WJIM01000058.1 GCA_014730285.1 Candidatus Zixiibacteriota bacterium | reverse complement strand
CTCTTGAGCAATATGAAAAATATTTCATTTCAGGGACGTACCCTGGCTCAGGCTTTTGCGGTCTGGAAAAATATGCTGCGCGAGGATACGCTGATCTTTTTGGGACTCTCCGGCGCTATGGTTCCGGCAGGAATGCGGGAGATTGTCGTATACATGATAAAAAACCGTTTCATCGACTGCCTTGTATCCACAGGCGCCAATCTTTTCCACGATGCTCACGAATCACTGGGTAATTACCATTATATCGGCAGCCATCATGTCAACGACACAGAGCTTTATGAGAAAAAGGTCGACAGGATTTATGATACCTATGCCAATGAGAATGAATTTCGACGTCTCGAACAGATGATAGACGAATGGGCACATAAAAATCTCGATCTCTCGCGGGCTTATACAACCCGCGAATTCTTTTACCTCTGGGGTAAATATTTGAACCGCATCAAGGAAGCTGACGGCATCATAACCTCAGCTTATGAAGCCGGAGTTCCGATCTACTGCCCCTCGATTGCCGATTCTTCATACGGGATTGCATTGGCGGATAGATTCAAACGCGGCGGTAAAATGGTCTTCTTTGATATTATCGGGGATGTTGAGGAAACAGCACTTTTGGCCGCGGAAGCTCCGCAGACCGGCGTTATTTACCTGGGAGGCGGCGTACCCAAGAATTTCATCCAGCAGGCGGAGGTAACAGCTATAATCCACCTCGGCTTCGATTCTCCCGGCCATAAATTCGCGATCCAGATCACAACCGATGCTCCCCATTGGGGCGGCCTTTCCGGCTGTACTTTTTCAGAAGCGGAATCATGGGGCAAAATCAATGAAGAGGCTTTGACGGCGACATGTTACTGCGACGTGACCATCGCCTTGCCCATAATTGCCACCGGCCTTGCCCAGGAAGCCGAGGAAATGGCACGAAATCGCAACAAACCTGCCTTCGAAATGGGCAAAAAGCTGGAATTCAGTTTCAAATAGGCGGAGATATTATATGAAATATGAGGGGCATGCATATAATTTTCTGGGACTCGACAGAGAGGAATCCGATTACGAAAAATCCCGCTTTGTAATCATGCCTGTTCCCTACGAACAGACCACGACTTACCGAAAGGGCGCCTGCAATGGTCCCCACGCGATAATCTCCGCATCTCGCGAGGTCGAGCTTTTTGACGATGAGCTCAATTCTGAGTCCTATCTTGAGGGCATTCATACTCTCGACGATTTGGAAATAACCGCCGAAGGACCGGAGAAAATGGTAGAGAAAATTCATGATGCGGCGGGGCCTTTAATTGACGATAACAAAATTATCTGCATGCTTGGCGGCGAGCATTCGATTTCAACCGGCCTTGTGAGAGCGTATAAAGATAAATATCACGATCTCTCGGTATTACAGCTTGATGCGCATGCCGATTTGCGTGAATCATATCAGGGCAACCGCTTCTCTCATGCCTGCGTTATGAAACGAATCAGAGACTTTATCAAACAGGCTGTGGGTATTGGAATTCGGAATTTGTCGAAAGAGGAATTCAATCTGGTTCAAAAGGATAAAATCCCGATAATATCGGCGCCTGATATGCATGAGTCGTCGGCATGGATGACCAAAGCCCTGGATCATTTAAGCGATAATATCTATCTTACAATCGACCTCGACTTCTTCGACCCCGCCATAATGCCTGCGGTGGGTACTCCCGAGCCTGGAGGCGCTCTATGGTACCCCACTCTGGAATTTTTGCGAAAACTCGCAGTATCAAAGAATATTGTCGGATTTGATGTGGTTGAGCTCTCTCCCCTTCCCGTGAATAATGTCTCCGAATTTACAGCCGCAAAGCTGATCTATAAGCTAATCGGCTATATTACAAAATTTCGACGATAACCCTCAATGTTTCTCACGAATCAAACAGATTCTTCGCTGCGCCCAGAATGACATGATGTGATTTACTTATAAATCGGCGTGAACATCTGCTCCTGCTCTTCGGCCACCTTTTTCATGACCTCTTCGATCACACCGCCAAAAAGCTTGCTCATCAAACCAACATTCATCCCCGCAATATAAACTCTGCCGTCTCCGGTCTCATACACACTCACCCGACAGGGCATCATAGCGGAGACCTTCTTCCTGCCGTCAGCCTTAAGTATCTCCTCGGCGTGTTCAGGCTTGCAAATTGAAAAGACCCTCAGCCTGCCGATATCCTGCTTGCCCTCATCCAGAAGGCTCTTTTGAATATTATAGACCTTCGAGACAGTCCAGCCATTTGCCGCGGCCGCTTCCTGAATTTGAGTAACTGTTTCATCAAATTCGAGTTTGCTTTCATTAACCTCAATCATCATACGCGGCATTGAAAATGCGATTGCGAAGCCTGTCAGGGCGATTCCCAGGATCAGGCCGCCTATGAAAAATGATATTTTATAGCCTTTGGTTTGGTTTTTATCTTCAGCCATTTACGACTCCATCTATGAAATTACAGAATTCTTTTCTCATTTTTTTGGTCAAACAACAGGCAGTTTTGGGGGTTCACGAAAAGCTCCATTTTCTCGCCCTCTGCTGACGGCGCCGCCTTGCCGCTCTTGACACGAATCTCGCTCTCACCAAGGCGGCAGAAGATCACATGCCGGTCGCCTGCGAATTCGGTGTGCAGAATCTCGGCCTGAAATGCAAGGTCATCCCCGCTTTTACGCTCGTAAAATATATTCTCCGGCCTAATACCAATGACAATAGCATCAGTAGTTTTATCTTTTAATGCCTCCCTCCAGCTATCGGCCATGGGGATTCCTGAATTCCCGCCGATTTTAACTCTATCTTCTGCAATTCTGGCCTCCAGCAGATTAATTTTGGGACTTCCCACAAAAGATGCGGTGAAAATATTCCGGGGCTGATCATAGATTTCCTCTGGAGTGCCAATCTGCTGAATTCGGCCCTCATTCAGAATTGCGATTCTATCCCCCAACGACAACGCTTCCTCCTGATCGTGGGTAACGTAAACCATAGTAGCCTCGAGGGTTCTTTGTAAACGCGATATTTCAGCCCGTGTAGAAACTCGCAGCTTCGCATCCAGATTTGACAGAGGCTCGTCGAAAAGAAATACGCTCGGATCGCGAACCAGCGCACGCCCCAGCGCCACACGCTGCCTTTGCCCGCCTGAAAGAGTCCGCGGCTTACGTTCCAGAAGTTCGGTCAGTCCCAGGAGCGAAGCCTGCTTTTCAACAATACCCCTGATTTTCTCTGCGGACACTTTTTTCACCTTCAGAGGAAAGGCCAGGTTATCATAAATGGTCATGTGAGGATATAAGGCATAATTCTGAAAAACCATGGCCACATTGCGATCCTTGGGCGCAATGTTGTTTATCACGCGCCCGTCGATCACAATCTCCCCCTCATCCATATACTCCAAACCCGCAATCAACCTCAGTATTGTAGATTTTCCGCATCCCGATGGTCCCAAAAGCACAAAAAGCTCACCGTCATGAATGCTCAAATTCAAATCCTCGACAACCACTGTCCTGCCAAAGGATTTGTAAACGGATTTAAATTCCAGACCGGCCATGCCCCTAAAAAAGTTGAAAAAAATTCTTTTTCAAGAACAATCAGCCCCAAACGGTCTTTTTTATTTTGCAAAAGGTGTTTCTTTTTTTATATCTACAGGAAATCGAGTTGAACAGAAAGGGAAGTCATGGCAGTTATCAGGGATGAGATCTTCAAAGCTTATGATGTAAGGGGTATTTACGGTGATGATTTAACCGATGAGATCGCCTATTTATTTGGACGAGGCCTGGTGCAATATCTGGGGGCTTCCAATGTCTCGGTCGGTTATGACATGCGCAAATCCTCCCCCTCATTGGCGGAAAACATGATCCGTGGAATTACCGACCAGGGTGCCAATGCGGCCGATCTGGGTGAAATCTCGACCGACAGCTTGTATTTTGCGGTAGGCAAATTCGGCTATCCGGCCGGGGTTATGATCACCGCCTCGCATAACCCGCCCGAGTATAACGGCTTCAAAGTCTGCCGCGAAAATGCCATTCCCCTTTCAGGCGATCAGGGATTGAGTCAGATTCGCGATTTGATGAAACGCGGATTTAAGGATGTCAGCCATAAGGGCAAAGTTACCCAACGGGATATTCGAGAGGAATTCAGCAAACATGTCCTTTCATTTATCGATGCCGATAAAATCAAGCCGTTTAAGATCGTCATTGACGCAGGAAACGGCATGGGAGGCAGGATTTTACCGCCAGTATTCGAGAAGCTTCCCTGCGAGGTTGTGCCGATGTATTTCGAACCTGACGGCACCTTTCCTAATCATCCCGCCAACCCGATCGAACCGGAGAATATCAAGGATTTACAGAGAAAAGTGCAGGAAATCGGGGCTTTTCTGGGAGTCGCGTTTGACGGCGATGCCGACCGTATGTTCCTGATTGACGAGAACTCACGTCCAATGGGCGGGGATATGGTTACGGCCATGGTCGCCAAAAATATGCTTAAAAAAGAGCCGGGCGCGACGATTATATATAATTTGATCTGCTCCAAAACAGTCCCGGAAACAATCGAAAAACAGGGCGGCAAGCCTATACGCACTCGTGTCGGCCATGCCCTGATTAAGCCGATAATGCGTGAACATGACGCTGTCTTTGGCGGCGAGCATTCAGGGCATTTCTACTTCCGCAATAACTATTTTGCCGATTCAGGCATCATCGCCCTTCTGGTCATTCTGGAGCTTCTCTCGAAAGAGGACAAATCGCTGTCGAAACTGGTGTCGGAGATCGATCCCTATGTCCGTTCAGGCGAAATCAACAGCCGTGTGGAGGATATCCCCGCCAAATTGCAGGAATTGAAGGAGCATTACAAGGATCTGGAAATAGATGAGTTGGACGGTATT
>WJIM01000396.1 GCA_014730285.1 Candidatus Zixiibacteriota bacterium | reverse complement strand
GTTCACATAATTGCAGAATGCGTGGTTGACCACGATGTATTTCAGTCCGGCATCCTTGGCATAAAGCAGCGCCGGCACGGTATCGATCATGGCGGTGTACTGCTTGATCGTCCCGGATAGTGTCTTTTCAGCTTTCCTGCGGTCGGTAATATCATGAAAACTCCAGACTGTTCCAACACTCGCGCCCGTTACGACCTGAGGCATGGTATGGCATTCAAGAGTCTTGCCGTTTTTAAGCTCGATAATCTCGTTGTCATAATTGCCGGTCACAATTGAGCTGTCTTTGAAATCGAGAATGAATCCGGCCGGGCCTTTTATTTGATCACAGATATACTGATTCAAGTCTTCAGCTACATCCCTTTTCAATGTGGACTCATCAATCTCCCAAATATCGGTGAAGCTGCGGTTAAATCCGGTAATCCGGCCCTGGAGATCGGTCACGAGTATGCCGTCGGAAGTCGATTCGAGAGTAGAGCGCACCAGCGAAAGAGACTTTTCCAGTTCCTCGGCGGCCAGGTTCTTTTCCGTTATATCCTGCAGGGTTCCAAGAGCTGTCAGGCTTCCATCATCGTTCTCAATCGTTATGCCCTGATCCTTGATATGCCGGAATTCCCCCTCTTTATGCCTTATGCGGTATTCTATATTAAATGATCCCGGCTTGTCGTGTCTTTCGGAGTGAAATCGTTTAAGCTTTTCCGCATCCTCAGGATGAATCAGAGCGGCCCAGTCCTCTTGTGTAAATTTTATAAATTCCTCCTCGGAATATCCCGTATTCTTCTCATAGGCGCCATGCCACTGAACTTCTTCCGAATTACGATTCCACTCATAAACTATCTGTCCGGTTTGTTCCGCTATTATCCTGTGGCGCTTTTCACTTTCTCGCACTGCCTTTTCCGCATTCACACGATCTGAAATATCTACCGTGGCGCCGATTGATCCGAGAAATGCGCCGTCATCATCAAACCTTGGGGAAACGCTGACCAGTACAGTCTTCTTATTGTTTTTTGTCGTCAAAATCTCCAACTCATAACGGGAGGCTTTCCCGGTCCTTCTGAAAACCGTTTCATCCTTTATTAGACTGGCAACATCTTCAGAAACGAAATCATACAAGCTTTTCCCGATAATATCATCCCGGGAATCCGCCTCAAAAATCTCCGCAAATGCCGGATTACAGAATGTAATGACATCATCCCTATCAACGATGCTAATTCCCTCAAGTATGGATTCAAAAAGCTCGTGGTAACGTTTTTCGGATTCCTTCAGCTGAGTTTCGGCTTCTTTTCTCTTGGTAATATCCAGGATCGTACCAATCAAGCCGGTAATTTCATCGTCAGCATCCCTGTAAACTGCCTTATAAAAGATGACATCCCTGATTTGCCCCTCACTGGTTTTAACGGGGGCTTCATAAATCTGAGTATCCGGATTCCGGTAGAGCTGTTCGTCCATCTCATGATATCTATCGGCAAGTTTTTTCGGAAAAAGTTCATCAGCCGAATGCCCTATCAGTTCCGACCTTTCCATCCCTATGCTCTTTTCAAAAGCTGTATTGCAACCCAGGTAGACGCCCTTTTTATTTTTGTAAAAGATCGGACTTGGTATCGCATCCATCAATGACTGCTGAAATTTCAATTGTTCCCGCAGCATCCTCTCCGCCGCTCTACTTTTGGTAACATCACGGCCGTGAGCTATAATTCCCACGATCTTACTATTTTCGTCAATAAGAGGATTGGCATTCCAGGAAATCACGAATTTCTTTCCATCCGCTGCGAAGACTTCATTTTCATGTTCCTGGGCACTCTTTCCGCCCATAACAGCGTCAATCTCATCCTTGATATCTTTTCTAATTTCCTCGGGGATAAAGGATTCCAGATAATTAATTCCCATAACATCAGACCTTTTATATCCAAGAATCCGTTCCGCTTCCGGATTGTACTCGATTATTCCATAGTCTCTATCGAGACAAATAATCAAGCTTGGAATCGAGTCTATTATGTTGTGAAGATCCCTCAGGTTCCCTTTCAGAGAACTTGCTGGAGAACAATTTCTTGTATCTTCCTGAACAGATTTCTCCGCTGCATTAGTGTAAACGGATTCGGATTCCGGGAATTTCCCCATTTTTCCCCGCTTTCAATTAAACATAAAGAGGTAAGATGCCCCTTAATTCACTCACCTTTACTACTGATATCGGATTATGAATTTAAAACATAACCTTCAATGTTGTTGATAACTTGAACAAAACATATTCCAGTGTTCGTCAATGGCAAACATGCCATGATATAATAAACTGGAACTATACAAAAATTACACAAATGGAGTGTGATATATATTATTCAATCATCTCTCCCTGCCCGCACAGACTTATATCCCTGCAAGGGTTCTATCTTGATATAGTATAGATGGATAGTCATATAAAAAAGCCCCCGCCTGAGCGGGGGCTTCCTTAAATCATGAATGGCTTTTAGGCCATTGTTTCCGCCTTTTTACCGATATGATCATATATCGTCCTTAATTCCTTCGTCGGGCTGAATTCAACAAAAGAAGTATCTTCTTCCACACTTACTGTATGACCTGCCGGCCAGTAGAACACTTCTCCCGCACGACATGTCTCTTTTTCACCATTGTCATAGGT
>WJIM01000057.1 GCA_014730285.1 Candidatus Zixiibacteriota bacterium | reverse complement strand
ATGTTATATAATATCTCCTGGTTGTAGTCCAGTTTCCATTTGAATAATCATATCCCGGTATTCGGTCAATCTGCACCACAACATTTGAGTTAATCGTTGATCCAATCCATTCCATCTCATTGATATCATCGATTGCGGCAGATTCCAGATTATTATCTGCCCCCATATAAATCATTATTGTCCACTCTTTTTCGGCATGCAATTGGCTCGGAAAAACAACCAAGCCAAGAGCAATAATGACCATTGCTATAAATGTGAAAATCCGATTTTGTCCCGCGGGCTTCATGTATACCTCCTGCAAAAGCGTCTACATATTGTGGTGGGGCTTTGTTTCTAATGATAATCTAACAATGACTACAAATCTGTCAATGATTTTTCCTGTGAAATTGCAAGGCTTTTTGTTTTCTATAACTTAAAAAAAGCCGCCGGAAATTAATCCGGCGGCCTTTTTATTGTAAGTATAGTGTCTCTTCTTAGCAGTCCGGTTCGCCGTCACCGTCAGTATCGCAGGGCGTATTGCCTCCGATAAAGACATAGTTGATGATCTGTACCGCGTCGCTGACATTGCAGTTCGAATCGCAGTTGGTATCCCCCGCTTCTATCGGATCGGGCGCGGGGCCGCTTATAAACACATAATTGATAATATACACGGCATCACTGACATTGACCACGCCGTCAATGGTAGCATCGCCGCAGACATACCCTCGCTCGAGCGTCAGCGTGAATACCTTCTCATCTTTGCATCCGGCGCAGTCGGACACCTCTGCGGTGAAACTAAGCTCGCCGTATACCAGAGGTGTGCCCTCAAGCGTACCCTGCTCGGTTATCACAAGCCCGGTTTCCTCCAGGTCGCCGTTTTTGTCAGTCCAGACCATCGGCATAGTACCGCCTGAGCATTCAAGCTGTAACGAATACTCGCTGAACTGCGCACCGTCGGGAACTATCTCGGTAGTGATTGCCACTTCGGGATTGATGACGAACTCAAACGCTTTCTCGCCCGCAGAGCCGACCTGATCGACCGCCTGAGCGGTAAAGCTGATTGTCTGCGCAGACATCGGATTGCCGCTTATAATACCCTCGGATGACAGGCTCAAACCGGTGCCGTCCAGATCGGAATTCTTATCGGTCCAGGTTTTATCACCGGTACCGCCTGCTACCTCGAGCTGATAATTGAACAGCCTGTTTACCGTCCAGTCGTTAACAGATTCGGTAGATACCTGAACCGCAGGATTTATGGTCACAGTCAATGGCTTTTCGTCGGAAGCCCCGGCAAAGTCAACAACCCTGGCGGTGAAGCTGATCTCTCCCGCGCCTGAGGGTGTGCCGATCAACGCGCCACCCGGCGACAATGTCAGCCCGGTGCCTTCAAGATCGGAATAGGAATCACTCCACACTGCCGGAGCAGTTCCGCCTTCAAACGAGAGCTGCTGCGAATACTCGGCACCTTCCGTCCAGGAAGGCAGGCCGGATGTTATAATCGCTATTTCGGGATTTATCTGAAATTCATAGGCCTTTTCATCGGTATTGCTCGATTCATCGGTAATCAGCGCGGTGAAAGAAATAGTCCCGGTCTGAGCAGGCTGTCCCGAAAGGACACCGTCGGTGGAAAGCAACAGTCCCGTACCGGCCAGATCACCGTTTTTGTCTTCCCAGGTAACCACACCGCTTCCGCCGATTGATTCGAGCTGCTGGCTGTAGCTGACTCCCATGGTCCAGTCGGGAAGAGAGTCTGTCGTAATCATAACGCCGGTATAGCATTCATACACTTTCACCCAGAAATCATCAATAGCCGCCTCAACTACGGAGCCGTCTCCAAGGTCGGAAGCCTCGAATTTCATCTTCATCTGAGCTGTCGGTAGTACGAATTCGCTGACGACAAATGTGTTTTCGTACCATCCGCCTCCGGCCTCATCCCCTGTCGGGCCGACTGTCTCCACCAAAGTCCAGGTCGAACCGTCATCATTGGAAATAAATATTTCCATGATATCATTATTGGGAGATGCGCCGTATGTGTTCGAGAACCAGCGGGCGTAATGGATGGTGCCATCTCCTGCGCTCAGATCGAATGATGGTGAGGTCAGGATTGTGGTTCCGCCGTCAACGTCCGAGTTGTCATCGACATTATCAGTCAGATAGCACTGACCGGAGCCGTCGAAATCATCAGACGGATCGCCTCTGTCTCCGCCGCCAACCGGATCACCGCGCTCCCATTGGCCGTCATCGACACTGCCCGAAACCATCCATCCCAGATCGGTCTCGAAATCATCCTCGAGCGGAGTAATGATGTCGGTGGCTGCTCGAGCATAATGAGCGTTACTTGAATCGGTATCGTAGAACGTACCGAATAATTCCTCATCGGCCGAGAAATAGAAATCATACCAGCTATCGCAGTCAGCGGCCGGGAGAACTGCCTCGTACTCATTGGGGAATATTTCGGTCATATACACACTCTGGTAACTTCCGCCGTCCAGCGCATAATGCAGCTGGCCGGTCCCGGATAAGGGCATGCCCTCGCCTGAACCGTTAACGATAACGCTGATGGTGGTCGGCGTTTCCGGAAGAACCGTCTCCGGCAAGCCGTTAGGAAATTCGAATGAAACACCGCGTGCGGCACGAATCTCAACTGTCGGATCGCCAAACAGGTTGATTTCATAATAGCACCAGCGCATACATTCTTCATTGACACGATAAAGGTTGTCTTCCTTGGAATCGCGGTTGGCGTCACCGATCCGCTTTTTATTTTCAAGCGGATTATAAACCGCATCCCAGAATTCACGGTTGAATCTCTGCGAGGCGCCGTCGGTACTGCTGTATTCTCCGAAACCGTAACGGGCGTTCATAACGACCGCAAATCCGCCGTTATCGGTTTTGATGTTCATTGTCTCCGCCCAGCACTCGGTGCCGTCAAAATGTCCGGCAAGGCAGGTCTGGGAATAGACAAAACAATGATTCAGGTTGGTTAAGTCGTTATATATATCGCTGTTGTAGAGCTTCATCGCATAATCAGGGCTGCCGTGCCCGAGATGGTTGAGAATATGAACACCGTTATTTATTCTCGTGGTCAGCTCCGACTGAGGCCAGCTATTGCCCGCCCAGTCGCGCTCATAGAGACGGTCGACGCTGTACTGGTTGGAGGGAATACCGATTGTGGAATATCCGTAGGCATCAGAACTGTCGATATTTCTGTCCATTGCCAGGGCGGCGTATTCAGCCTCTCCTCCAAAGCCAAGGTGTTCTCCGACCATCAGGACATTCTGGAGATATGAATCGGTGGAATTGACATACTGAATTGTCTTGTCCACGAAGCGAGTCGCTTCGGTTGAATTATCTACCGCAGCCCGGCCGATTGACAGCTCGGCAGTGAGGTCGACATCACCCCCGCCGTCGCCGTCGGTGGGCTCACCCCAATACGAGTCGTTGTCATAATTCCAGGTACCGTCCAGGCAGACGAAATAAAGATCACCCGGCATCTCGTATTCGATCTCCGCCCCGAAATCATCACTGGTGCGGACATATAAATCCTTAGCAGGAATAACATCATCGTCTGCACCT
This sequence comes from Candidatus Zixiibacteriota bacterium, assembly GCA_014730285.1. Classification (GTDB taxonomy): domain Bacteria; phylum Zixibacteria; class MSB-5A5; order JAABVY01; family JAABVY01; genus JAABVY01. Next base: position 1,638 of record WJIM01000057.1, on the reverse strand, counting down.
ATGATAACATAGGATATACCGTCATTTATATACCTGTCATTTATATACGACCGAACCGCATCAGGATCACTTGCACCGACATCATTGAGGGTATGAATCTCGGTTGCAATACCTGTGGTATCATGATAATCCTTGAGCTGCTGGAATGCCGATACCAGCGAACTGGTCGTGATAATCAGCATATCATAGCTTTTCCCGCCGCGTTTGGGAGCGGCGTTATACGACCAGACCTGATCAGGATTATCGATCCTTTCCAGTACCTCTTCCTCATCCTCGTCAAGACCGCGGAAGGTGGCAGCTTCTTTGCCGGTATTAATCGTATGCACCACAATCTTTAAATCGCGGAAATAATACAGCTCACCGCTTGAAGGAATATACTGCACCGGCTGAAGCTTAAGAGTCAGGATTCTGTAGCCCCGGAAGCTCTGTGTGGTGATTTCCTCATACACATTGCCAGGAAACGGCTGGTCTGACGCATAAACCGCCTGATCCGGTTCCGGCAGTTTTATCTCTGACGGATCAGCCGAGAGCCTTACCTGCGGAGCCACAGGCTCGATCACATAACCATCTCCAAGACCGCGCCTGCCACCCGGAATAACCTCGATCCGGTCAACTTCGGTACCGTACGGCAGAAGGATATTTGCACCCATAGCGGGAAGCGATGGCTCGCCCGGATTGCCGCCGTTGGATAAATTCGGCATCGTAATGCGGTCGTAGGACGAACCGCCAATCAGTATCGTCTCGGTATAGGGATGGTCGAAGCTGTATTCGACTTCGATAGGATCATCCGCAGCCGAGAGCGATGCAAATGAAAAAATCAGGAAAAGTATCAGGAAAATCCCGCAAGCCCCCTGATTATGAAAGAAAGCCTTATAGCTTTGCATGTTTTATACCTCCAACAATTCATCTGTCATATTGCCTTTTTCGATTTATCAGTATGGGTGTTTTTAGTCTTGCAGGGCGACAACCGCCTTGTTTATAAGCTGGAAACGGATCATTGCGGTGCGCACCAGGCGGGATATTATTTGTGAGTGGATATACGGATACCTGTTGTGAGAAATCGTCATGAGAGTTACAGAATCATACATTTTCAAAGCTCTTAAAAAGACAGGAAGTATTTGCGGCATATATGCCGCTTTCCAGAAAGCCGCGAATTCAGCGCATGATTAGTCCGTTTCAGTTTAAATCTAACTGAAAAGCTTATAAAGTCAAGATTTTAAATGGATTTTAAACTCTACAACTTTGGTCGAGATATGCCTGCCTGATAAAATGGGCGAATGGCATGGATACTTCAATTTTACACATAGCAACCTAAATTATATTCAGGTTCGGGTATTTATTTATTGACGAATGCGAAATTTTTTGATAAATGTTTAACAGTCTGCATGAATAGACTCCGGGATATAAGCAGAAGACAGACCAGTTAAGTAAAAATATAATTATGCCAGGAATTATGGAATCATCAAGTGACCAAAACCGGGTCGGTCGATAATGCATCCTGAAAATCCGGAACAAATTTTCGATACTATTTTCCCTTACCTCGATCCAAATCTCAGCCCTAAGGACGAGGAATTCGAGCATTTATCCGAATACGTTTTGGACAGAATTCAGAAAAGGGATTATTCCAAATTACAGCGT
>WJIM01000395.1 GCA_014730285.1 Candidatus Zixiibacteriota bacterium | reverse complement strand
TTTAATTTCTGGGACGGCTGGGGCAAGGAAAATTTCGAGAAGGTTCAAAATGAGGAGATTCCCCTCGAGGGCAAGCAAATTGAAAGCCCCGAGGGACGGGCCTCCGTAATTCTCGATTTTCTCAATAAGCGTCTTCCAATCGAGGGCAAGATCAAGTCTTTCAGGGCTGTGCCAATCTATACCAAAGGTCATTTCTACGGTCTCTTTTGTATGGGTTCTCTGCAGGAAGAGGCCTTCATGACAGACCATGAATACCTGGCATCAATTATAACCTCGCAGGCCGCTTCACTCTATGAACGCCAGAGAGCTATGCTCAATGCCACGCGTTTGATGACAATGGGTAATATGATGTCGGAAATCTCTCATGACCTTCGAAAACCGCTTACCAATATCAAGGGCGGGATGCAAATTATGAAGGACCGCTGGCCGGAAATCGCCGAAAATGATAATTTCTTCGATATGGCTCAGCAGGAGCTTTCGCGTCTCTCGGAACTTGTACGCGAACTGGTAGATTTTTCAAATCCCACTCGCTACCAGACCGAGAAAAAGAAAGTCGATGAGATTCTTGACCGGGCAACCAAGCTTGTGCAGCATGATTTGAAGCGTAATAATATCGAACTGGAAACGGATTTCGATGAGAATCTGCCATCGGTTGCAATCAATTACAACCAGATAATCGAAGTCTTCCTGAATATGTTTATGAATGCTATTGACGCTATGGAAGCCGGCGGTAAACTATCTGTAAGGGTTCTTCGAAGCGCCGATTATGAAGACGGCAAGTCGTATGTGCAGATTCAGATTACCGATACCGGCAAGGGCATTCCGGCAGAAGATCACGAGAGGGTCTTTGAACGCTATTATACCACCAAGGAAAGCGGCACCGGTCTTGGGCTGTCTGTGGTCGACCGAATTATCAAAGCCCATAATGGCAAAATCGAATTGAAGTCAAAGGCTGGTAAGGGCACAACCTTTGTAATCAGCCTTCCCGTTTCCTAAATTGCTGCAAAACAGCCTCTTACAATTTCCTATTGACATTTTGGATGAGATTGATGATTTTGCAAATGCTTGCAAAAAATAGGCAGCTAATTGCTTAATTAAAGGGCGCATGTAGCCGATATGTTTACAAAGACAGGAATATTGCGTATATGAAGAAAGATAAAGTAAAGCTTCTCATAATTGACGATGATCCCAAAGTTGGATGGATTCTGACTGAAGGGCTTGAGGGGCAGTATGATATATTGCTGGCCCGTGACGGCATCGAGGGAATTCAGGTTGCCTCCAAGGAAAATCCGGAACTGATTCTTCTTGATATCAAGATGCCCGGTATGGACGGGATCGAAGTTTTACGAAAGCTGAAAAAGGCCGAGATACCCTCGGAAGTCATTATGCTCTCCGGGCATGGCGAGACCAAATATATAGTGGAATCGATCCAGCTCGGGGCCGCGGAATTTATCAACAAGCCTTTCGATGTCAAGGAAGTGGAAATTCATCTGCAGTCCGTGCTGGAAAAGAGTCATCTGCGAAGCAAAATCCGTGAATATGAAAAAGAACTGAAATCCAGAAATCAGTATGAGAATTTTATCGGCGATTCGGCTAAGATGGTCGAAGTGCGCAATATCATCGAGCAGGTCGCCGACAGTGATCTGACCGTATTGATTCGTGGTGAATCCGGCACCGGCAAGGAAATCGTAGCGCGTATGCTGCATAATCTCTCGACCAGGTCGGCTTTATCTTTTACCAAGGTCAACTGCGCCGCAATTCCCCGCGATCTTCTTGAGGCAGAGCTTTTTGGCTATGAAAAAGGCGCCTTCACAGGCGCACATAAGACCAAGCCGGGACGTTTCGAGGTTGCAAATAAAGGCACGATATTTCTGGATGAGATTGGCGATATGCACATGGATTTGCAGTCCAAGCTCCTGCAGGTTCTGGAACAGCAGGAATTCGTGAGAGTGGGCGGAATTCAGAATATCAAGGTCGATGTGAGAATAATTTGCGCCACCAATAGAAATTTGGAACAGGCTATCGCCGATCAACGTTTCAGGGATGACTTGTTTTATAGATTGAATGAAATAACTGTATTCCTTCCGCCCCTTCGGGAGCGTCTTGATGATATCCTGTTGCTGGTCGATCATTTCCTCAAGAAGTACAATGCCTTGTATAAAAAGGAATACCCTACGATTTCGAGCGGGACAATCGAAATGCTCTCCAACTTTCACTGGCCCGGCAACGTCCGTCAGCTTGAAAATGTTATCAAGCAGATTGTAGTTCGCGAAGATGAGAATATTACTGACGCGCTTCTGAAAGCGGGTGCTGCTATGCCCACCAATGCCGGCGCGGGAGTTCCTGGAAATTCCGGGACACAACAGCAACAAACGCCGGTCGCAGATCCGGTTCCTATCGATCCGGAAACCGGGGAAAAGGATTATTCGCTCAAAAAGCGTGTTTCCAAAGCTGTGGAGCGCGAAGAAAAATCATTGATCGCAGAGGTTTTAAACAAGGTCAACTGGAATAGACGTAAGGCCTCTGAGATTTTGGGCGTTTCTTACAGGTCATTGCTGTATAAGATTAAGGAATACAAAATCAATGAGATGAACTCATAAAGCAGTTACATTTTTGATTTTAGAGAATAATAAAACTTGAAATTTGGTTTGTGTAATTTTATAATTTGGTAATTGTGTGATCCATAATTTGCCGACCAGATGAATATGAGAGAAATCGAAAAAAGTTTCGTTCACTACTATCCCGAACTGGAGGATTTCGGCTTTCGCGCCAGACAGGAGTTAAAGCGTGCGGAGCGCTATGCCTGCTTTTTGTCGCTGGTCGATCTGAATCTGGATTCGATGTTGAGCACGCTCAAGCAGCGCGAAAAATTCAAAAACGGTGATTTTGAGGCCGCTCAGCAGAAGATTCGCGAATTTGTCTGCAAAAACCTGCGTGAGACCGATGTCGTTTCCGGCATTGAGGGCAACCGCATGATGATCCTTTTGGCCGAGACACCTTTTGAAGGCGCTGACGCATTTTCAAAGCGTCTTTCGGACAGCCTGAATGAATTTATCTCGAGCACATTCGATTTCTCTTACAATTTCGATATCCACACCGAGATATCATCATTTCCACATAACGAAAAATCATCGCTTAAACTTGCCGAGACAATTGATAAAATTATCGGCGATTAAGAAGCCTTTCTACAACTGCACCAGATACTGAATCTTCATGAAATATTGACGGCTGTATTGTCTCAAATCGTAACCCTCTTTGCCGTCGTAATCATGCAAATCATGAGTGGAACCGAGGTAGAATACAGTGAATGAATTGAGCCTGTAGGTAAGAAGCGGATCGAATTCCCAGGTCTTTGCAAAATCATTGTACTGAGTGATAAACCGCAGTGAGAATTCGCGGGTGAACTGATAGTCAAATCGTGTACGTGTGGCATAACCCTCAAAGATATTTCCTCCGGTTGAAGCCGAATCCGATTTCACATATTCGATCTGGGGTCTGATTGTCAGGCGGTTAGTCGGCCTTAATTCCACCCAGCCCTCCAGATACGTTTCCTGTCCCATTACCGGCAGGGGATCGACATTACGCGCAATGGAACGTCCCAGTGACAGGTTGGCTCCAAAGTGCAGATAACTCGTAAATCTCGTAGTCGTATAAACCGAAAATCTTTTGATTCCGGGGAATTCCACACCCCTCAGCTTCTCCCAGCTTCCCAGATAGTACATCTCGAGAAATGTCTGGCCGGGAAGCTGCATGCCCAAGCCGCCCCGAAACCATTCATCCTTGCGCTCTTTGGCAAAATTCCATTTTCTGCCGATGCTTACCGAAGGAAAAATATTTGCCACAAGCTTTGATTTCGGATAAATATCAAGTCCCGTGTTAAACTCAGTAAGACGGAAATTATTCGAGGTTTCGAATCCGTTATCGGCCCTGAAAGTCGGGCTTTTTTCCCAATAATCCAGATCGAACCACCAGGTGCGGGCGCTGCGCTCGAAGCTGGCATAGACTGCTTGTCCCCAGTACGATTCGCCGTCGAACGCGGCGGTTTTAGTGCCATTGTCGAAAGTAATCTGATTGATTTCGCTTGTGATGGCGCTGTCATTGGGTTCCTCGGTATGGCTGGCCATGAATTGAAATTCAAGCTGGTAGTTTCTATTCAATTTAAACAGCATATCAGTGCTGATGACCGAGCCGGAGCCGCCATTAGTATAACGCCGGTCGGTGATTGTCGCGCCTATATGAGATTCTTCTCCGAATGTCTGACGGGCGCGGAAAATATTGGAGTAACTTTTTCCATTGGATAAAAATGCGCTGGATTCCTCGAACGGGATTATAATGGGCGAATGCTCGTCATAAGCCGTCAAATATGCCAGATTGGTACGATTCATTCGACCGATTAATTTTCCCGCGAAGATGGGATCGTTGATCGAACGAGTATAGACCGGAGTGAACCAGGTCTGGAAAAGATCGCGGCCCTCCTGGAAGAAAGGACGACGCTCGGGATAAAAAAGTGCAAAGGTCGTATTGACATCGATCTGGGTGACGTCAGATTCGATCTGGCTGAAATCGGGATTATACGTCGCCTCAGCGGATATGCTCGAGGTCAGGTTGTATTTGACGCCCAGCGAGGCCTCGCCGTCAATATCCTGATTGATAAATTCCGAATTCGGATTATCGAAATCATTCAGCCCGCCGCTTTGGCTGGCTACGATTGACGGCAAAAGCTCGATACCTCGCCCGGGACTGACCCCGCGAATTCCGGTTATTGTGCCCCACTGGCAGGGCCAGCAGGGTTCATCGCGGTCATAAGCCGCCCAAGAGCTTTGCCGCCTCAGTTCTCGCGGATGATTCCGCCAGAAATCTATTTTCCAGGTCTGAATTTCACGGTTTGGGAAGCGCAGCGATGCAAAGGGTATGGCGAATTCAACCTGATAACCGGAATCAGTGATCTTTCCCTCAGCCTCGAAAATAACATCATAACTGTCATCCTCTCCTCCGCCTCTCGACCAGAGCGCATCGTATTGCACGCCAAAAGGATTTGCGCCGATTTCATAAGCCCAGGCTGCATCTCCGTAAGTGTCCAGTGCGATAATGACATTATCATCCGAACCGACACGATCTCTTTCGCTGTATGTTGCCCTGATAGATGATGGATCGTCTTCACAGACAAAAGCAATATATAGTTTGTCCTCATCATAAGTGACATAAACATCAGTGGCAACCGGCGGCTTGGTTTGGTCGCCTGGGAAGTGCTCATGAAATCGGTTGATATGCAAGGCTTCTGCCCAGCCCGGATCGCTTATATCCCCGTCAATCTCAATTGATTTATCGGTCACAGATATCTCCGCCTGGGGAAGATAGACAGGCTGCCATTCATCCGCGATTGCCGCTGAGCACAGAATGCCCGGCAGAGAGATTATAATTGCCAGAAATATATGGGATTTATTCTTTGCCGGATTATTCATATTCAGACATACGGGAAAATCCCTATCCAGTTTCAGGATATTTCCCGCATGTCATCAATATTTATGTAAGCTCTTACATTTGTATGAGATACTGTATCTTGAAGAAAAACTGACGGGAAATCTGTCTCAGGCCGATATCATCGAATTCGTCATGGCTGTCGTAGTCGTGTATATCGTGGGTGGAACCGGCATACAGCAGAGTGAAGGGATTTATCTGATAAGTTATCAGCGGATCGATCTCCCAGTTTTTATAAAAGTCGTCGTACTGCGTAATAAGCCTGACTGAAAATTCGCGGTTAAGCTGATAGCTCAAACGAGTTCTGAGCGTATAGGCCTCGTAAAGGATTTCTTCGGTATCGACATGATTGCTCCTCGTGTATCTCCAGGTCGGCTCTATACGGAAGCGCTCTGTTGGCTTTATGTATCCACTCAGGTATAAACTCAGTTCCTTTCCGAGAACCGGATCGGCCACTCTTCGGGCGATTTGATGACCGTAGTTAACTGCCGTACTTATCCCCAGAGGCTTGCTGAAATCGCTGTGGGCACAGAAGTGGAAGAGCCATATATTGTCGAACTGCACGCCCAGATAATTTTCCCTGTTAATATAGAAAGCCGGGTGAATGTTGGTTTGAGCCGTGAGGTGGGCATCCATTTCAACAGAAATATAATCCTCTTTTATCATGCTGTTAAAGTTCCAGATTCTTCCGGCTCTTATATAAGGTCTGAGCTGGTGCACGAGCTTACCGTTGGGATATAGATTATAACCTGCATAAAGCTGGATTTTGCGCTGGTCATTTCTCGGCTCGAAACCGTTATCCGCGCGGAATCTCGGGCCGCGCTCATAGTAGCTGACATCGATCACCTCATGCTTGGCCGAACGTCCGGTACTCAGGTAGAAAGCATGTCCCCAGAATGATTCCCCGTCAAAAGCGGCGGTATGGCGGCCTTTATCGAAAAGGTAATCGTTCAGACCGGAAGTCATCGAGGTATCGTCCGGCTCGGATGTATGCGTTGCTACCAGACTCCATTGCAGGTGATGTTTCTTTGTCAGACGAATATCACCGTCAAATCCGGCCAGAGTTCCCGACCCGCCGCCGTCAAGCCTCCGGTCGGTTAGAGTGAAATTCAGTTGTGAATAATCCCCGACCGTTTGATTGGCGAGGATGATATTCGAAAAGCTCTTACCCGCCGAA
>WJIM01000056.1 GCA_014730285.1 Candidatus Zixiibacteriota bacterium | reverse complement strand
TGACCGGAGTGCCTTTTTCCTGCGAGGCAAGACATATATAAAACAGACCGACATCTCCGGAGTATTAATCGGTTTCAGGGAAAACCTTCTGCTGGGTGCTGACTTGACAAGATACATTGGCGGGGCCGGTTTCTGGATCGAAGCGGCTTATATCTTTGCTCATGCGCTCTCGGAATGCGGGGTGGATAGTGATGAGTCTTATTTCCGCGGCTCAATCGGGCTCGATTACAGCTTCGGAGGCGGGACTTACAGCTATATCGAATATCATTACAATCAGGCCGGAGTGAATGATCCGGAAGCCTATTACAAATTAGTCGATGAGACTGCTTATACCGATGGTTCGGTTTATTTTCTGGGCGAGCATTACATTGCGCCGGGATTTTCATACCAGATTACACCTTTAATCACCGGTTATGCCGAGGCGATTGTCAATCTCGGCGATCTCTCAATGCTGGCGGCGCCCAGCCTCGAATATAATATTAAAGAGAATATTTATTTGACTGCCGGCGGATTTATCGGCATGGGTGACGGATTTAGAGTGCGAGAGGTGGTTGGGATTATTCCCTCAATTGTGTCTCAAAGCGAATTTGGAAGCTACGGAGATGTATACTATCTCTCATTCAAGATATATTATTAGTAAAGCTCAATCTTTATCGGAACTTCGGTAAATGGGGTGGCGATTTTAATAGAAAATCGCTGGAAATTATCAATCTAAATTGTTATCTATAGCGGCATGAAAACGGTCAAAAGAGTTGAAAGCATAATAAATCCGAAGATTTTAAAGCCGGGCAGTGTCGTATATGTTTCCGGCAATGCAGCTACTCCACAGGTACTTCTGGAGCAGCTTGCCAGGGATATGGATATCAAACATATCGCGCTGTTCTATGTTCTGCCGCTGGGTGAGAGAATTAAGCCTCTTTTTTCCGAAGAACGCTGCCAGACCATAACGCATCGGGTATTATTCAACAGCGTTCTGACTCGCGAAGCGGTGAACAACGGCTGGGCCAAATACCATCCCATGCATCTCTCCGAGATTCCCCGTTATGCGCCCGAACCCGACGGTCCCAATGTGGTTCTGTGTTCGGTGGCGGGGCCTGATAACGGCGGTAATTACAGTCTGGGCACGACTGTGGAGGCGGTGCTGGCCGCCATCCGTTCTGCCCGCGAAAAGGGCGGTGTGGTTATCGCGGAGCGTAATGCCCGGATGCCGTTTGTGGGCGGTACGGCTATACCTCAGCGCTATATAGATTATCTCATAGATGTGGACTATCCTCTGCCGATCAGCCCTGTACATAAACCGGATAAACGGGCTATGAAAATCGGGGAAATAATTGCCTCCCAGTATATCAAGGATGGCAGCGGTAATACGCCCGGCTCGACTCTTCAATATGGTATCGGCGAGGTGCCGGAGGCGGTGACCACAGCGATTCTGAAGAAAAACTACCAGCATCTGGGTATTCATACCGAGCTTTTTGCAGATGCGATGATGCGCTTGATAAAAAAAGGCCTGGTTACCAATAAATGGAAGCAGCGGATTAATTTTTCGGTGTCATCCATATTTCTTGCCAAGGATCAAAAGGGCTACAACTGGCTGGATTTCAACAGCGCAGTTCAGAGCAGACCCTCGGATTATACCAACAATGCTTTTGTAATCGCGCAACAGCCGAATATGGTCGCGATAAACTCGGCTATCGGGGTTGATTTGCATGGCAATATCTGGGCCGATTCCATGGATGCCCGCAGGATTTACAGCGGAATTGGCGGCCAGAGCGATTTTATCCGGGGCGCCCAGCTTTCCCCCGGAGGGGTGGCCATAATCGCGATGAAGTCGACTACACGGAACGGCCGGTCGAAAATTGTGGACAGGTGTCCGGCCGGTATTACCACCACAGCCATTCCCGCCGATCGTGTGGTGCTGGTGACGGAGAACGGGAGTTTCGACCCCAGAAGCCTGAGTATGGGTGAACGTGCGATCGGAATCGCACATCTGGCGACGGAGGATGAAAGGGAGAAGCTATTAAAGGTCATCAGGGACGATCCGGCATTCCATAAGCCCGACCTTACGATGCATAAAGGCGTTCCGGGATTTATCCCCTATGAGAAAGCCATTGAAGGCTAATTCATATTTTTCAATTTAAGATCGAATGTTGTGCCGTTAGGCGGATCGCTTTCCACCGCTATCAAACCATCATACATTTCGACTATTCTCTTGACAATTGCCAGTCCCAGCCCGATCCCCTTTTCCTTGCGGTAGGAGCGGAAAGCGTTGAATATAGAGTCCTGTTGCTCGCGGGGGATACCAACGCCGTTATCATGAAATCTCAGATTAACGAAACTGTCATTTTTCGACCATGACACATCGATAATCCTCTCGGAATTCTCCTTCATTGCATCGATGCTGTTTAAAAGCAGATTATTTATTACAGAGAAAAACTGCCTGCGGTTCGACTCGATATAAACCTGATCCGAGCCCTCTATATTGATTTCCACCGCCTTGTCTTTAAGGCGAAGCTCATTGGTCTCCAGCACCTCATTCATAACTGAGTTTATATTTACCCTTTCGGGGTCACGGATCGAATCCATCCGAGTGTATTCCGTAATCAGGTTTGTCAGATCGACTGCCTTGCGGATAGCGTTGTTGGCATGAGTTGTGAGATTTGGGATGCTCGAATCCTTCTGTTTCTCTTTATTCGATTCCATTTCGATTCGCTTGATCGAGGCCCGGGCGGGAAAAAGGGCATTACGAATTTCGTGAGCAAATCCCCCTGCCATATCCTTGGCCAGCTTGAATTTCTCCGCTTCGATCAGCTTTTCCTGGGTCTCTTTCAGTTCATTGAGGGTATTGTCGAGCGAGTCCCTCTGCCGGGAGATGGTTTTGTTCTTCTGTCTGAATTTCAATAGAACAATCCAGATTATTATCAGGATTATGGCAAGAGGGATAAAGCCGCCCAGGAAGGCCAGGATTGGATGTCGGGCAAAAAGGCTGTGCCAGGGAGCCTCAACTATGTTATAAGAACAGCCTCCGATAGGATGGCGGACGAAAATATTCGCTATCATGGAATCGGACTTGAATAATTCGATTCCGCCGTCAATACCCAGAAACGCAAGCTGCTCGAATTCCGAACCCAAAACCGTGACCCCGACACCTCTGACATTGGAAATAAATTGCGGATTTCCATGACCTATAAAATCGTAACTGCCTGCGAAAGTAAGCGAGGCATTGCAGTGCAGTGACAGTTCGAGTTCCAGTTGGCTGTTGTAGAAGTCGATAGTGTTATCGCTGAAATATATACATAATTCCTTACTACCTTCGAAATCGATATCCAGCATCTGCATATCCCGGATATTTTTTTCGAATGTCAGCGTATCGATAATATTACCCTGAATATCCACGGCTATCAGGTCTTTTAAATCTTGGTCGTCAGGGCCGAGATATAGTTCACTAATGATTTCCAGCGTGCCGTCATTCTTGTAATCCATGACTTCGGGGTGAACATGAGTATAACGTCCGCCCATTTCCCGTTTCCACAAAAGCCGACCATCAAGTGACATACACAGCAGATATGAATGGCAGTCATCCATATCATTCGCCTGCACATCGTTACAATGAGATCCGGCACCGAATACAAGGACATGCTCGCCACTTTGCTTGTCTTTGATAATATGAGTATCGTCGAATGAGATGAAGGCGGGAATATCGAATTTCCAGGCCATGGATTCGGCCTTCCAGTCGAAGCAGGCCAAATACCGGGGGCTTTCATCATATCCTGCACATATATTGAAAAATATTTCCTTGAAACCGTCGCCGTTAATATCGAAATCGTTGCAGATAAATACCGTGCCGTCCCAGGTGCCGCTTTGGTCGCTGTCTTCTCCCACCTCGATTAGATATCTGCGGGTCTTTTCCTCAAAAGCTTCCAGCACCTCCAGCCAGACAGTATCGCCGCTGAGATAGGTTACGGCAAGTTCCTCGATGCCATCCGAATCCAGGTCGGCGGGGTAATGGGAGATAATTAAATCGGTATGTGCATTAAACTGGGCTATGGTATTGTCGCGCCTCTTGTCCTCCCATTTAAAGACAATCGATGATAGATCGGCTTCTTCACGCCAATCGTTTTGGACTATGTACAGGCCGGGTGTGCCGCTGGTGTCAAGATTGATAGGATAGTGCCAGGAGTTGGTGCAGCCCGCACCCATAAATCGGTAGGGCAGGCGGGAGGGCTCCTCGATGATATTCAAGTCCACCGGCCTTGTGGGATCGCGTCCGAAGGAATTGCAGGCGCTTATACAAACAAGCAGGGCGATAGAGATAAAAAGAGGTTTCATTGTTTTGTCGCTCTTTAAATGGCTAATTGAATATACGAAGATCGAAGAAATTGTCAATCACGATATGTACGGCCATTTATTGGCGAAATGATTCTTGACAATTTCAAGCGGCAAGCCAGAGATAAAATGCTGCCGTTTTAAGTTCAAAACAGGCCGGCAAAATTAATTGCCGGCCTCAATTGGAACCTTCACGAGCTCGCCCCTAGCTGAGAAGGCTTCCCCCCAAAATCGGGGTTGCCTACCCAACCCCATTTAACTCATCATTATATAGAGCAATGCTCATGCCGAAAATGGACGGAAAGCCTTGATCTGTAACATCATGTTATATAGTAATATATGATTAGGCCGGAGGGGGATAATTACGGAAGGTGTATTTTTGACCTCAGGTTAAACTGTCCGATGTTGTAAAAGAGCCTCAATTAATGCTGAAATAAATACAGCACACCACCAAGGCTAATGGTATGCCATAAAACCGACTAAATATTTTAAATTGTGTTAATCGACAGCAAATCGATAAGTACTTTCTGCCGATTTTTGAGCAACTGATTATCAGTAGCAGACGCGGCAGGGCGGATCGCCGCCAATGAAAATATAATTTATTATATAGACCGCATCTGAGACATTGACATTATCATCACAGTTGGCATCTCCGACCAGCAATGGATTGGGAGCCGGGCCGCCGATAAAGATATAGTTTATTATATACACTGCATCCGAGACATTGATCGTACCATCGCCGTTAGCATCAGCGAGAAAATATTCGCAGATAATCACTCTGGCGTTCAGGGTATCGTAATACAACGGCACATTGTTGGCATTTCTTGCCCGTACTGAAATAAACTTCATCGGGCTTTCGCCGTGTACGACGGGATCCTTAAAATTGAATCTCATAGTTGCCAGAACGCCCACATCGCCGGTGGTTATGCCATCCCCAAGGATAGCGCCGTCAATATAGACAGTGCCCGAATCAGGTGAGAATGCGGCCCAGAAGAACGTGGGCGCCGCAGTACTACCAAGAAGCGGTCCTTCCGATATGCTGTCGGGATGGGTTTCGATCATGGTCGAATCGAACTGAATCGTGACCGAATATGACTTCAGATCGTAAATATTCGACAGCAATTGCAGCTTGATAGCAAATGTGCCATTGCCCTGTGAATGTGTCTTGTGGGGCATCAACGCCATTTCCGGAAGCTGTCCGAAAAGCGCGGTGCAGTTTGCAAATAATATCAATGCGATAATCAGTATTAATTTATTTTTCATATAAGGTTTCCTTCCTAACAATCAGGCTCCGAATCTCCGTCAATATCACAGGGGGCCTTTCCTCCAATGAAGATATAATTGATGATCCAGACTGCATCGGATACATTCACACTACCGTCACAGTTGACTTCACCCGATTCCAGAGGATCGGGGGGATTGCCGCCAATGAAGATATAATTTATGATATAGACTGCATCCGAGACGTTAACACTCCCATCCGAATTGGCGTCTCCACATAAATATGACTGAGTTATCTCAAGAGAGATACTCACATATTGAGGGGAATTGGCCGCCTCGATAGAGCTTATCATAACAGAGTCGAGATAGAAGCCCGGATTCAATCCATTTACATCGACTGTGATGGTAATGTCCGAGGGAGCCGTCCCCGAGTAAGAATCCAGGTCGAACCAGTCCGAGTTTTCCGTTGCTTCCCAGTCAAGATTCCCAAAGCAGGGATTACTCACCGAGAAGTTCTGCGGATCGGGCACCTGTCCGTTTTCTGACAGGAAATCAATCTGCCCGGGATTGGCATAAACGATCGGCTGATCGGTGGGGCAGACTATTACAGTGCCGTCCAGCCCTCCATCCAGCTCGATTATCTCACCCATAAAGGTTTCCGGATCGACCAGAGTATCGCGAAACTCATAATAGCGAAACTGGACAGGGCTTACGCCGTAACCGACAGCCGTATATTTCATTCGTACCAGATTGCCGGGACCGTCAACGAAATTGCCGGGCCCGAAAATCGAGCCCTGAATTTCATAGACATAGGCGGAATCGTTCGGGTCGAATTGCTGTACAGTATCCTTCCAGTATGTAAATGCTCCGTTGGGGCCGGTGAAAAACGTGCTCACGCGTTTGCAGCTATCGAGCCTGATTACATTGGTATCGACTTGTATGTCGACCAGAAAATCCTTTACAAGTTCCACCGTATCGATCCCCAGGAAGATACTGAAGGTGTCGTTGATACCGACAGACGTTTCTTCCGGGTAGATAAGTACATGTCCCGAGCCGTCCTGCGCTGTGCCGGACAGGGGATAGAGTATACAAAACAGCCCCGCAATCGAGAGAATAAGCAGTTTCAAAGGATGTCTCATAATAAATACCTCAACAATCCGGAGGGGTGTTACCCCCTCCGGATTATCTATGTAAGCCTATTTGACCAGAATCATCTTCTGGGTCTTCTGGAATGAGCTGGTTTCCATGCGGTAGAAGTACACGCCGGATGCAACTCTGGCGCCGCTTTGGTTGGTGCCGTTCCAGTTGACTTTATGTTTTCCGGCCGGCATGACTTTGTCGACCAGAGTGCTCACGACCTGACCCGCGATATTGTAAACCTTGATGTTTACATGAGTTTCCTCGGGCAGGCTGTAAGCGATTTCGGTTTCGGGATTGAAGGGATTCGGATGATTCTGGAATAGTTCATAGCTTTCCGGAACAACTGCAGAGGCCATTACGGTCTGTGCAGTGAAATCACCCAGAAGCTTCTCGTTTTGGTTGTTTCGAATATCCGCTCGGGATAATGTTAATTCGGCGCCGTTGGCCCTGACATTGTCGAAGCGAATGGTTGCAATCGCTCCGGAGCCTTCGAACACCTGTTTATGACCCAGCACCGCCGCCGAGACCGACACCTTATTCTCTGATTCGAGAGCTTTGGTGAAGACCGGGCGGTCGGTATTTATGAGCTGGACATTATACTCAGTCGAATGATATGTCATCATCTCCGGATTGTATGTCAGCTCTGCTATCAGCGACTTCGCTTCCATGGTTGCATTTTCAAGGAAAATGTCGACATAGAGCGAATGCCCCTGCATTCTGGAAGCCGCAGTGATAGCGGTAGTGACAGCCGGAGGATTATCCGCGAAAATCGGACGCGACTTGGCTGTAGGCGAAACGTCGTCGAAGTTGATTGCGAAAATCGTCAAATCCTCGAATTCAACCTGATTGTCAGTTGTCGGTATGCCCTTCGTGCTGTTGCTGAAGGTTGGTCCGAAGTCGCATTCGTTATTGTAATATGTGTCGCCTTCGCCGGTACCGTATGCGTTGGAGAATACCGACAGATCCTGGAAGTAGACATAACCGTCATAACTGCCGACCGGAGCAACATCGCCCAGCCAGTAGGAAGTTGACCTGTCCTGTGCATCCGTGCTGGGAGCGGAAACATTTCCGGCCAGATCGACTGTAAAGGCAGCGTAATGGTAAACGTCTCGGGTTGTGGCTGTCAGGTTATAAGTATCGGTATGCATGGCGGCAGTACCAGTGTAAAGCAGATCACCGTCGGTTGTATCTGCCGGATAAGCTGCTTCGGTGAAAGCGTCATCGTACTCCGGATAACCATGTCCGCCACCGTCGACATAATCATTGCGTATGATAACGGTATGATCGTAATCGCTGGAGGCATTGCTCCAGGTCAGGCTGACCTTGTTATGTCCCGGAACCGCCGTCAGGTTTGTTGGAGGCGGAGGAGACGTTATATCCTTGGTGAAGCACCATGAATATGAGCATGAGTCGGAATTTCCTCGTCCGTTATCATCCATAACCTTGAAATACAGGCAGTGTGAGCCTTCGCTCAAACCGCTCCAGGCCGCCGCAAACAGGGTCCAGTCGCTGGGACCGTAAGTCGCACCGGATAGACCTGTCACAATCGGGCTCCAGCCTGCTCCATCACAGCCGTCAAGCTGATAATAAATGGCATCCAGGTCGCAGTTGTCCGATGCTTCCAGATTGATTACCGGAGCGGCATTATAGTAACCGCCGTCTGCTGTATTGACTGTCAGCACAGGATCGGCGCAGTCGACCACCAGATCAATCGGATCGGGAAGAGGGCTGGGCAGATTTATTATGCTGTCGTTTTCGTCATGACCGCGCATATCAGCGTAAATCATGCTGATCTCGTCGATTCCACAGGCCGCGCTCGAGCCGGTCAGCTCGACATTGAACAGGTTCGCCGGACCATCCTGCGAGCCTGTCAGCACACCGAAGTTGAACTGTATGCTGTCGTAGCCGGAAGCATTCTCATACTCTGTGTAGAAGAGCTGGAAGTTTCCGGAGCCTTCGGTGGCGTTTACAAAATCGAGATAGTACGGATATTGAATCGTGAAGTTGGCAGCGTCAAGACCCTGCAAACCATCACCTATATCAACATCAAAATCGAAATTGCCAGTACAGTGATAAACTATATTATCAGGCGCCATATCGATTATACAGTCGACACTGGGATAGTTATCAACCGCGCCGGCATCTCCACCGACCGTGTACGCTCCGCTGCCATAATGATCTGACCAGCAGTTGCCGTATGTGCCGTTGTCCCAGGTTCCACCTGCATCGTCATCGGCATTGGTATCGTTATTGAAGATATTGCCGTAAGCGGTGAGAGAAGTGCTGGAACTGGCTGTGGTGGTCAGGCCATATTCGTTTGCAATGAAGCGGTTATTATTCGTGACAGTTGCGGTGGTTCCATCGGTTGCGTCATAGCCGATGGCAAAACCTGTGGTATTATCGTGAATATAGTTACCTTCCAGGTTTGCGCTTGTACCCGGTCCGAAATATGTCGTGGCCAGGATACCGGCCGAAGTCGAGCCGTCAGAGGAAGCCACGCCTGTGTTATTGTAGATCTCACAGTTTGTGACCGAACCCTGGGCGCCGGCTCCGAATTCGACCGCATAGTCGAGCCAGTCGCCGTCACCCTTGCCGACAAAAGTGCAATTGTCGATAAGGCCGTTGGTCAGGCCGCTGCCGAAGAGGATCACGCCCACTCGACCTATATTGCTGAAGTCGCAGTAGGTGATCGAGGGGTTGGCATCCATAATCGCCACGGCAAAGCCCACATATGTTGAATATATCATATTCTGGAAGATGATATCATCCAGAACCAGGTCGCCGTGAGCACGGATAGCCTGGTAGATATTATACCCGGCGCCGTCCATAGTAACCTCGCTCATATCCAGCGTCACGCCGGAATTGACAAGGAACCAGCCTCGGGCATCGCCGGAGCTGCCGGTATTGGCGGTGGGCACTATCGTGACCGTGTTCTTGCTGTCGCCTTCGATAGTAACGTCGGCGCTGATCACAACCTGCGGACCTTCCGGATATGTTCCGGGAGCGAGGTAGATCGTGCTCGAGGTAACCAGACCCAAAGCCTCGATCAGGCGGGAATCGGTGCCCGACTGCGCGCCGTCATCATCGATATAGAGGGTCGAGAAATCACCGGTGAAGCCGGGATTCAGGTCTGTCCCCGTCGTAAGCCATGGAGTATAATCGATTCCAGCCGCCTCCTCCATCATGCCGGCAATAGTGGCCGCATCGGTGGTGCCGTAATAGTTGCCAGAGGCATCCACCAGATCCAGCCCCGGCATTGTACCAACAGCATACGTACAGCTTGTAAAGCTGTTTTCATAAGCCGCTATCTCGACAGGGCCGCTGTAATTATATGCAAATACACCATAATCCCAGTTGTCCATGGCGCAGTTCTCAACATTTAGCGTGACCAGATCGCCCGCCGAATATGCCAGAATTGCTGCCTCACCTGCAACTGCGGTACCGTCAAAGTCGGTATATGAGACTGTTACGGTCATTGCAGTTTTGTCATTCGAAGCAACTTGCGGATCGATGGGCTGCGGACGCAGTATTTCGCCGCCTGATTTTGTGGCCGATGTTGAATTGAAAGCATAGAAGCCTGCACCATCGGGATTGGTGATATTGCCCTGAGTGAATGTGCCTGTACCGTTAGTCCAGTAAACGCTTGTCTGACAACCGTCGATGTTCAAACCTGTTGCTGTAACATTGCCGTCATTCAGGAATCCGGTTGCGGTCCAGGTATCGCCCGTATATGATACATCAGATATATCGCAGTTGTCGACAGTACCTGTGACTTCGGGGCCAATCTGGATACCGTTCTGAGCGGTAACCGAGGTAGCGCCTTCGCCTGTGGTAGTAACATCATCCAGATCAACTGTGAGGCCGCTTCCCAGAAGCGCGATAGCGTTCTTCTGGAAGTCTTCGACCAGCACATCGTTTAACGTGATGCTGTAAGGCCCGCCGGTGTCATTATAGGAATATATTCCTATTCCATGCTGGGCGCCGGAAAAGGTGCTGTTCATGACATTTATGATCTTACCGGTCATAACCGTGCCGCCGCCGTTCCAGAAGCCGATACCGCAGAAGCGCGCATTGGTGTCGCCCTGGTTATCGCCGTCGACAGTCATTTCGGTCAGGGTAACTCCGGTGGCGCCGTCAATGAACACCACGGGATAATTATCGTTGGAGCCGGAGTTGAAGAACTCGGTCAGAGTGGTTGGTGATTTAACGATTGTATTGTCAACGCCTGCGCCGTCAATAGTGAGATCATCTTTTGTAACATGTACCTGCTCGGTGTAATTACCGGCTTCGACATTGATCACATCGCCCGGATCGGCCGCATCAACTGCCGCCTGAATCGAAAGGAAACTGGCTACATAGAAGCTCTCGTCTGTCAGATCCTGAATGAAGCGGTTTGTGGTTATATGTCCGGGCGTTCCGCCTGCCGCGCTCAAAGCGTCGGCCAGGCTGCCATAGAACCTTCTGTATGTGTTCGCATTGTCGGAATCGCCGCCGAGCATATGTGTGAAGTCGGCGAGCTGAATCGTGACGTTGGCATTGTCGGCGATATTGGTACTGAAGGTTATCGGATAGGGATTAGGAGGGTCGCTGTAGTTTCCTTCCTCCAAATACAATCCGCCGTTATCGGTACCAGACTCACCGAAGCTGTTGGTTCCGGTAAAGACAATGTTGTCCGTTCCGATTGGCGTGTAGCGGCCGTATGTGAACACAGCCACACCCCCCCAGGCATTGCCGCTGGTTGTGATGTTCGTATAGGTGATATTGTTGGCATCACAGGCCTGCATGCCGTTGCCGCCGTTATCCTTCGATTCGCAGTCGGTAATCGTAACGCCGTCGGTGCCGAGCATATCCACACCGCTGCGGTAGAACTCTTTGACGATCAAGTCCGTCAGGCTTCCGCCGGTCACATCCGCAAACTTTATTCCATACCTTGGTGCGGAACTTAGAGGCTCACCGATAAATGTGAAGCCTTCCAGATCCACTCCGTCTGCGGAAACATA